>CAJMON010000003.1 GCA_905214955.1 uncultured bacterium | reverse complement strand
AGAGCGTTTGGCTACGGACCAAAAGGTCGGGGGTTCGAATCCTCTAACGCACGCTTTCCAAATCCGAAAGCTTTGATTTCAAGGTTTTCGGATTTTTTGTTGTCTTTTTCCTGCAAAAAACAGGCAGAATTGGACTTTCCTCCTTTTCTGCCTGCCTTCTATTTATGTCTAAAATAGGTCAGCCTCTGCATTCCTGTCAAATTTTAATTTTTCAGGCGGATGACACAGGTTCCATATTCTGGAATGGTAAAGCCTCCTTTTAAGCCTTCTCCTGTGTAAAGATCCGTTCCCACAGCGTGAAGCCTGCACTCCGCTTCTGTTTTCTCGTAATTCAAGATGAACAGATACCGCGTATCTCCTTTTCGCCGAACCGCAATTTCACAGGTTTCCGGCAGCGAAATGACCGCTTCATACGGTGATTTCACTCCCAGTTTCTCCAGAAAAACATCGGCAGCTTCCTCTGTAAATGTGGAGCCATAGTAATACGCTTTTCCTTTTCCATAAGGATGGCCAATCAGGGCACCGCTTCCTGCATAATAATCGGACGTATACACTGCTTCGATTTTTCCGCCCTCCAGCGGCTCCAGGAGATCTGTAAACACCTCTGCCTGAAAAAAGCTTCCGTCCCAATCTACCGTCACTTTTCCTGTATCCGGCGCAATGAAAGAATATTCCGGAATATCTGTTCCGGTAAGTTCTGCCAGCAGCCCTGGAAGCTTGTCCATCACACATTTTCCCGTCATATCTTTGTAACCGCTTCTGCAGCCAATCACCAATGTTCCGCCCTGCTTCGTATATTCTTTCAGAATTTCTGCTCTTGCTGCATTCATCATTGTTGGATGGGGATAAAACAGCACCTGATACTTTTTCAGCTCTTCTGCCTTTGTCTCATCATTCAGATACAGATAATCCATGGGCGTATGGCTTTTCTGCGCCGCTGCGAAAATGCCCTTCTGGCTTACTTCCTCCACTCTGCGATGCCATGCATCCACCTCTGCGTCCCAGACATTGTCATAATCTTTCAGTACACCCACCTTTGCTTCATACAAAGAACCTGCCGCTTCTTTAATGCTTTCTACCTTTTTATGAATTTCCCGCACTTCCCGAATTCTGCGGTTTTCCCTGCCTGAATAATCCAAAATGCCATGCCAGTAAATTTCCGTTCCCATGGTACAGGTTCTCCATCTGAAATAGCTGACATAATCAGCTCCGTGGGCGATGGACTGCATAGTCCACAGCGTCATCTGTCCAGGGCGCGGTGTAGGAGCTTCCATCCTGGTATTCCAGCCATTGGCGCCGGACTGTTGTTCCATAATTCCAAAATTTTTCGAAATCGACCGTACTTCTGTAAGGTTCCGGCTCCATTTCCGGTCTTTCAAATTTCCAGGCTGATCCTGGTAGGTATCCAGGCAGTATGCAAAGTTAGGATAAGAATCATACATGATAAAATCCAGACTCTCTTTTGTCATTTCATGATTGTCCAGATGGCCGAACAGACCGTTGGTAGTAATGAAATCCTCAGGCTTTTTATATTTTTCAATGATTTTGCTCTGCATATTTGCAAATTTCCGGCAGCTTTCGGACACAAATCGGAGATAATCCTGCACCCGGTGAGGATTTACCGAACCGCTTACCGTTGGCTGAGGTACAAAAATCTCATTCCATGCCGTGTATGTCTGATTCCAGAAAACCGTTCCCCAGGCTTCATTCAACACATCCAGTGTGCCATACTTTTCTTTTAAAAACTCCCGGAACGCCAGACTGTCACTCTCTGAATGGAAATCTGCCGTCTCGCAGTTTAATTCATTGTCAATCTGCCAGCCAATGATACAGGATCGTTTTCCATAGTGTTCAGCAAACTTTTCTGTAATTCTTGCTGAAAATTTCTGATAAACCGGAGAATTATAATTATAATGCCTTCTGCAGCCGTGGCGGTACAGCACCCCGTCCATGCGGGCATTCAGCACCTCCGGATATTTTTCCGTCAGCCAGGCAGGGGGCGTAGCGGTTGGGGTGCAAAAAATCACCTGCATCCGTTTCTTTTCCGCCAGATCCAAAAAATGGTCAAAAAACTCAAATGTGAACATTCCTTCTTCCGGCTCCACCTTGCTCCAGGCAAATTCTGCAATACGGATCACTCGGATGCCCGCCTCTTCCATCCGCTCTAAATCTTCTTCCCACAGTCTTTCAGGCCAGTGTTCCGGATAATAGCAGGTTCCCAATACAATTTCTTTTCCGTTTAAAAGTCCCATAAGAACTTCCTCCTTTTTTTATAAAAAGCCTATTCATCCCTCCAGTGGGCGTGGCTTCCTTCCTCTCCTCTTTCAATCACAAGCTGGCTGCCAATTTCTTCTTTCAGCTCTGTTACATGGGAAATAATCCCTACCAGACGGCTGGTTCCTGCCAGATCCTGAAGAATCTGGATCGCTTCCCGTCTTGAACCATCATCCAGGGAACCAAACCCTTCATCCACAAACATGGTTTCCAGCTTTATTTTTCCAGATGCATTCTGCACAAGATCTGCCATGCCAAGAGCCATAGCCAGCGCTGCCATAAAGGATTCGCCTCCGGAAAGGGTGCGCACATCCCGTACCTGGTCTGTCACCAGGCTGTACACATCCAGGTCCAGGCCTGCTTCGCCTCTTTTTCCCAGTTCTTCCAAGCTTTTACATTCCAGAATAAACTGCCCCCGGCTCATCCGCTCCAGCCTGCGGTTTGCCGCCTGAATCATCTGTTTGAAATAGTTTCTCTGCATATAGGTCTGAAAATCCAGACGTGCCGTCTGCGCCAGGCTTCCATTGGCAGTCCGGTTTAAGTGATCCACTGCCTGGTATTCTTCCAGCAGTTTTTCCCGAATATTCTGCAGCTCCTCCATGGTTTTCAGGCATTTCTGGTTATTTTTCCGCATTCCAAACAATTCTTTTTCTTCATTTTCTCTCTGCTGCTGTTCTTTTTCAAGCTCCTGAATCCGGATTTTTAAACCGTCCACAGCAATTTTCTCTTTTCCGGCGATTTGTTCTTTCAATACCGTCAGATTTCCTCTGCACCGCTCCAGCCGCAGTTCATATGCCCTGCACGCCTCTTCCAGCTTTTGCCGCCCTTCTTCCGTCATTCTAGAGTCCAAATATTCCTGAAAATCCCGGAATCCCTGTTCTTCCAGGCATTCTCTAAACTCTCTTCTGCAGCGTTCCAGTTCTGTTTTTTCCTGCTCTTTTCTTCTTACAATTTCGCCAAACTGCCCTCTCTGTTTTTCCAGGGACACTTTCCATGCAGCCGCATCTGCTTCCGTCTGCTTTGCCGTTTCCATAAGGCGGTTGAATTCCCGGCGTTTTTCTTCCAGGCGTTTTCGGACTTCCGCTTCCGTCTCCGGCAGTTCCTTTCTAAGAAGCTGCACTTCCGTCTCTTTTCCAGCACACAAAAGCCCCTGCCGATTCTTTTCTCCAGCCTCTTTCTCACACGCTTCTTCCAGCGCTGTCAGCTGATGCCCCAGATCTGCTTTTTCTTTCTGCTGTTTTTCCAGAACCTGCATCTGCTTTTGGGCTGTACTGCAGGCTTCTTCCAATTCATCCGCCTCTTCTTTGGCAGTTTTTAAGACCAGCCGGACTTTGGAAAATTCTTTCTGCTCCCCGGAAAACGGTTCTTCCAACAGCTCTCTTCCCATTCTGGCGGCCACTGCTTTTTTTGCTGTCAGTTCCTGCTCCTTTTTCCAGCAGATTTCGGAATCTTCCCTAAGTCTCCCCTCCAGAGTATCTCTAGTTTTTCTGGCATGTTCCACTTCTTCCTGGGTGACGGTTCTGCCCTGGATACAGGCTTTCTTCGGATGCATTTTCGAACCGCACACCGGGCAGGGTGCATCCTCTTTCAGATTCTGCGCCATGATTCCTGCCTGAATCGACAGGAACTGCGTATACGCTTCGGTATAATGAAACGATGCTTTTTCGTAAGCTTCCCTGGTCTGCTTCATCTGCTCCTGCAAACGGCTTTGCTCTTTCGCCAGAGCAGTCAGCTGTGGCTCTTCCTTCAAAAGCTCTGCAAGTTTTTGGCACTGTTTCTGTTTGGCCTCATTCTTTTCTCTCGCCTGGTAAAGCATTGTCCGGATTTCTTCCGTCTTTTCCAGGGCCTTTTCCAATTTCTGTTTTCGTTCTTTTGCCTGGTCCCGTTTTTTCTCCAGAGTGCTATATAAGGCTTCTTTCTCCTCTTTTTGCTGCTTCAGCGCCTTCCACTCTGCTTCCAGACTAGCAAGACGCTGATATTTGGGAAGTGCCTTTTCCCCTTCCAAAATACCAACCTGCAGGCCTTCTTCTTTCTGAGCCAGCTCCTCTGCTGCTTTTTTCTGGGCATCCTGCTTCTTTTCCAAAATCTGCGCATTTTCTTTTATCTCTTTTTCCTGTTTTTCTGCTTTAGAGGCCGTTTCCCGGTAAGCCCTGGAAGCATTGGAAAACCACTTTTCTTTTTCTGCCGCTGCATTTGCCCGCAGAGCTTTCCTGCATGTTTCTTTGTTTTCTGCCTGTTTCTCCTGTTCCTTTTCCAGAAGTTCCAGATCCTTCTTTGTTTCTTCCAGTTTTTCAAACAGCTGGTTGACTGCCATCCCCTGAGCCGCCAGTTCCCGAAGTCCCAAAAGCTCTTTTTCCAGCTCTTTCCGTCTGTTTTTTAATTCCGCTTCTTTTTCCAGGATCTCTTCGGTCACTGCTTCCAAAAGCTCTGTTTTGGCCTTTGCTCCCGCTTCTTTCCATTCTTCCTGGAACCTTCCATCTTTTAGACACTGCACGGCTTTCTGCTCATGTTCCCACAGTTTCTGGTTATCTAAAAGTTTTCCGTACAGCATTTTTGCCCGAAGCTGCAGTTCTTCCTGAATCCGGGCATAAATTCTGGTATCAAAAATCTTTGCAAAAATTTCTTTCCGCTCTTTCGACGGTGCATGAAGCAGACGGAGAAAATCCCCCTGGGAAATCATGGCAATCTGCAGGAACTGTTCTCCATCCAGTCCGATGATTTCCGCAATTTTTTCATTGGTTTCTTTCATTTTTCCAGGAAATACTGTTCCATCCGGCATGGTCAGTTCTACCCTGGCAGGTTCTTTTACACGCCCCTGGTTTTTGCCAGCCCGTTTCCGCTCTTTTTGCTGTTCCGGCTGGCGGTAAACCACGTACTGTTTCCCTCTGTTTGTAAATGTATACGTAACCGAAGTCAACGTCTTTCCATCCGCATACTGGCTGCGCATCATTTCGCCGTCCCGCCTGCCTCCACTGGTTCTTCCATACAGGGCATAAGTAATTGCATCAAAAATGGTGGTTTTTCCGGCGCCTGTGTCTCCGCTGATCAGAAAAAGTCCCTGGTCTTTTCCTGTAAAATCAATGACCTCCGTGTCCGCATAGGAACCAAAGGCAGACATGATAAGTTTTACTGGTTTCATCGTTCTTCCGCCTTTTCAAAAATTTCTTTCATAATTGCTTCTTCCTGCTCCGATATGGGACACTGGTTCATTTCCTGATAAAAATGCCGGAATGCTTCATCCGGTGTCCAGCTTTCTCTGGTCTCCATTTCCCCCTCCAAGCGCGCCCTGGTTCTTGCATTGTCAATCCGGACTTCCAAAAGCGCATCATACCGTTCCTCCAGCCGCTCTTTGGGATGCAGCGGATCGATTTCATCAGTCAGAGTGACGCTTACATAATCATGGCACACAGTTTCTCCTGCCATGTCCAGCACTTCCTGAAGCGTTCCCCGGATAGCGCGCACGTCTTTGTCTGCCATCAGGGGGATCTGCTGAATCTGCGGAGGCTCACCTTTCTCTTTTAGCTCCACCAAAGTAATTCCTTTGTGATGCTTCTCCTCGCTCACCGAATATTTCAGTGGCGTTCCGCTGTATCGGACATGTTCATACTGTACTTTCTGCGCTCCGTGAAGATGCCCAAGGGCTGCATAATCAAACGGCTCCAGCACAGAAGCTTCCACTTTGTCCAATCCCCCGACGTTCAGTACGGTCTGTTCGGAGTCACAGATTTCCACTTTGGAACTTCCCTGATAAAACTGATGAGAGATCAGCACATTTCTTTCGTTCCAGTCGATCTGCTCTCTGTCCAGCACGGCTTTCACTACGCTGGTATAGTCAGTCACTGTCCCCTCTGGGAAAAGATTTCTCACATACCCGGGCTTCAAAAAAGGAAGCAGGTAAAAATGAACGACACCATATGCATCCTTCAGAGTTATCTTTTTCAGAAATTTTTCTGGCGTCTGGGGTGGCATGGTGGAAATATAAATTTTGTGTTTTTCAAGAAATTCGCTGGCAAAAGACAGTCTCTGGGCGCTGTCATGGTTTCCTGCAATCATCAGCACCGGAATAGCCGGTTCCAGGCTTCCCAGTCTGTTTAAAAAATGGTCCAGCACGCCATAGGCTTCTCCAGAAGGTATGCTCTTGTCAAAAATATCCCCTGCAATCACCAGCACATCCGGACGATGGATTTCCATTTTCTCCACAATCTGGTCAACCACCTGTTCCTGGCTTTCTGCCAGAGAATAGCGGTACAGCATTTTTCCAATATGAAGATCTGAAATATGAAAAATTCTCATGCTCTGCTCTCATCCCTTCATCCGTTCTTCTGCTTTTTTTATAAGCTTCTCCGCTCCGTCCTGTCCGATCATCACTACAGACTCTTCGTGGAGAAATTCTGTCACATTGGCATCAAATAAAATGTTTGCCTGAGCCGGAAATTCGTCATCCCCGTCCCAGAACAGAAATCGAATGGGCAGACAGGAAAACACCTGCGCTTCCAGGCCTGCTTCTGACTCTTTGATGTTTCGAAAGCCCAGGGCCTGTCCTGCAGCTTTTAAATATTCTATCTTTCTGTCAAAAAATTTCGCAAAAGGAATCAGGGTTGCCGCCTGAAATGCCGGTGCAAAAGGATAGGCCCGTTTTACCTCCCGAAGAGGAATCCACCTTCCAGAAAGCTTGGGATGTGGTTCTTCTCTGCATATCAGGTTATAAATGTTCATCTGTTCAGAAAAAGTCATTTTCCTTTCCGGAGCACCTTCCTCAAAAAGGCGTCCTGTCTGCGGGTCCCACTGGCAAGGCGTTCCATAATAGTCCAGCACTATTTTTTCTTTGGTATACCCTGAAAGCCCAAGCTCTTTAAAACGCTTTTCCCAGTCCCACTCTCTCGACCGTTTTCTCCAGACTTCCAGCACTTCCTCATAATGATCTGTTTTCTCTATCATAAACGTTTCTGTTATTCCTCCTCATATAAAATGGATATTCTCGGCCCGCAGCTTCATGTTCCATTTATTATATCATTCATCCGCATCTGAAAGAAGAAAAACTTTGATATACTTGGCAATTAAAAAAGAGAAACTATGAATCATGTTCATAATTTCTCTCCATGCAATAAAAAAGAGCGGGTGATGGGAATCGAACCCACGTATCCAGCTTGGAAGGCTGGTGTTCTACCATTGAACTACACCCGCATGTTTCGTATTTATTTTGTTTACCGCTTCAACGTTGATTATCTTACCACAGCTTTTTTTATCTGTCAACTGTTTTTTTCATTTTTTTGTTTCTGTATTTTTCATTTTTTGTTTCTGCCCTTTCCTGCCTGCTTTTCCTCTGCCTCCTGGCTTTGTGATTCGGTATTTTGGCGGCTCTTTTAAACTTACGGAACCGCCAAAACACCGCTTCTTTAAAACCACTCTTTATAAATTCTCAGGACATTTTTGAAAAAAATCTTTTCAATTTCACTTTCATGAAGTCCTTTCTTTTTCAAAGCTTCCACAATTCTTGGCATGTAGGACGCATCTGGAATGGCAGGATTGGTGTCAATGCCGTCCAAATCACTTCCAAGACCACATACCTCCACTCCGCCAATTTGGACAATATGCCAGACATGTTCTGCCATGGCCTCGATAAGCTCCTGCACATCATCCACAACCGGATATTTTAAGAACTCTGCTGCCAGATTCAGACCCGTGATACCACCCCGGTCTCCCAGACAGCGGATCATTTCATCCGTCAGGTTCCGGCATACATTGCTGACCGCTGCTGCGTTGGAATGGCTGGATGCAAATGGCTTTTTCGTATGCTCTGCCACGTCCCAGAATCCGCCGTCCGACAGGTGTGAAACATCCGGAATCATGCCGATTCGCTCCATTTCTTCCACAACCTGAATGCCAAACTCTGTAAGACCTTTTTTGCTTCTCTTTTCCATAAGTGGTACCGTTCTTTTTTCGTCTGCCCACTGAAGGTTGGGAAATCCGATTTCATTTTCGTAGTTCCAGGTAAGCGTCATCATCCGGACTCCCAGACGGTAAAAGTCTCTCAGATATTCCAAGTGGCCTTTCAGCACGCCGCCTTCCTCAATGGTCAGCACGGCGCTCATCTTCCCATCTGCCTGATTTTTTAAAATTTCCTGATAATTTATGGCCGGTGCAATGAGATCCTGATTTTTCTCTAACTCCTGATAATAGAAGTCAATTCCCTGCATCGCCGTCTCAAAAGGATTTTCTGTCCGGTCCATACAGACAAAAATTGCAAAATTCTGCAGCAGATAATCTGCTGACTTCATTTTGGCCAAATCCACATGGATGGTATTTTCCCGAAGATATTCTCCTTTTCTCTCTTCATACAGACGCATAATGGTATCGCAGTGCATATCTGCAATTTTCATACTTCGTCTTCCCCTTTCTCTGACACTTTTTAAACCCTGTTTCCATCCTATCACATCTTTTTTCTCCGGTAAATGTTTTTTCATATCCCGGAAATATTGGTTAGCCTGTCTTTACTTTTTTTTCTGCTTCTATTATAATGAGGATTGAATTTGGTATCGTTGATTTTCAGGAAAGCGAGGTACCCCTTAATGCAGTTTGATGATATTGCTCCAAAATGTGAATATATCCATGCTCATCCCGATCTGATCCACAAAGCAGAAACACTGATGCCGGATGAGGATGACCTCTATGATCTAGCTGAACTTTTTAAAATTTTCGGTGATTCTACCAGGGTTAAGATTCTGTATGTTCTTCTGGAATGTGAAATGTGCGTCTGCGATATTGCACAGCTTCTGAACATGACCCAGAGTGCAATTTCCCACCAGCTCCGTATTCTGAAGCAGAGCCGCCTGGTAAAATTCCGCCGGGAAGGGAAAACCATCTTTTATTCTCTGGAAGATGAACATGTCCGCAGCATTTTAAGTCTTGGCATGGAACATCTGGAAGAATCTTCCCATTAAAAAATTTCGCTCTAAAGCGGGGCGGGTCAGAAAGCCATAAACCACTTCTGTGCAGGCACATCGTAGTTTCCGGCTTTTGACCCCGTTATTTTCATTTACAGATTCGTATATCCCATCAAAGACTCATCCACTGCTTTCGCAGCTTCCCGTCCTTCCCGGATTGCCCATACCACCAAAGACTGGCCTCTGTGCATATCTCCTGCCGTAAAGACATTGGGCACAGATGTCTGAAATCTTCCTGTCTCTGTCTTGACATTGGTTCTGCCATCCAGTTCTACCTTAAAAGCATCCGTCACATATTTCTGGGAACCTAAGAACCCTGCTGCAATCAGTACCAGATCTACATCTACTGTTTCCTCACTGCCTTCTACCGGCACCATCATCATACGTCCAGTCTTTTCATCCTTTTTTCCTTCCAGTTTTACAAGGACCGCCTGACATACTTCGCCTTTTTTGTTGGCTTTGAATTCTTTAACCGTCGTCTGGTAGACTCTGGGATCGTGTCCAAACACTGCAATGGCTTCTTCCTGGCCATAATCTGTTTTGCAGACTCTTGGCCATTCCGGCCATGGATTGTTCTCTCCTCTGGTATCCGGAAGCTTGGGCATCATTTCCAGCTGCAGAACAGAAGCTGCTCCTAAACGGATGGAGGTTCCTACACAGTCGTTTCCAGTATCACCGCCGCCGATAACCATGACTTTCTTTCCTTTTGCAGGAATAAATTTTTTATCTTCAAAGTCGGAATCCAGCAGGCTCTTGGTAGTTGCTTTCAGAAAATCCACTGCAAAGTAAATTCCTTTTGCCTCCCGTCCCGGAACTTTGATGTCACGGGGATTGGATGCGCCACAACAGAGAACCACTCTGTCAAAATTCTTCAAAAGTTCTCCTGCCTTCAGGTCATTTCCCACATCGGTATTGGTCACAAATGTGATGCCTTCTGCTTTCAGCAGCTCAATTCTGCGATCAATCACCCATTTTTCCAGTTTCATATTCGGAATGCCGTAGCGCAGCAAACCGCCAATCCGATCATTTCGCTCAAATACCGTTACTTCATGTCCCCGTTTATTTAACTGCATGGCTGCTGCCAGTCCGGAAGGGCCGCTTCCTACGACGGCCACTTTCTTTCCGGTTCTCGCTTTTGGTACCCTGGGTGCAACCAGGCCTTTTGCAAATGCATTTTCAATAATTGCCCGTTCATTTTCCTTGGTAGATACCGGATCTCCATTGAGATTGCAGGTACATGCCGCTTCACACAATGCCGGGCATACTCTGGAAGTAAATTCCGGAAAACAGTTGGTCTTTGACAGACGCATATATGCCTGTTTCCAGTTTCCTGTATAAACCAGATCATTCCACTCCGGAACCAGATTGTTTAATGGGCAGCCAGAAGCCATCCCGCCGATCATCTGTCCAAACTGGCAGAACGGAACGCCGCACGCCATGCATCTGGCACCCTGAATCTGCTGTTTTTCCCTGGAAAGAGGGGTGTGGAACTCATTAAAATTTTTGATTCTTTCTTTCGGGCTTACCGCTTCGCTGATCTGCCTTTCATATTCCATAAATCCTGTTGGTTTTCCCACTGCTGTACCCTCCTATCCTCTCTTATTTGCGTAGAATGCTTCGATTTGAGCCTGTTCGCTGCTTAAGCCCTTCTCTTCCATCTGTACAATGGCCATCAGCATTCTGTTATAATCATGAGGAATGATCTTTTTGAATTTTGGCAGGTATTCTCCGAAATTCTCCAGAATTTCTTTTCCTTTTACAGAATTGGTATAGGCCACATGGTCTTTGATCATTTCTTTCAGTTCCAAAACGTCATATTTATTGGTGATCTGATCAATGGAGACCATGGACTTGTTGACCTTTGTATACAGGTCGCTGTCCTCATCCAAAACATAAGCAACACCGCCGCTCATTCCTGCTGCAAAGTTTTTACCGGTTTTTCCAAGAATGACTGCGCAGCCGCCGGTCATGTATTCGCATCCGTGATCGCCTACACCTTCCACCACTGCAGATGCACCGGAGTTACGCACGCAGAATCGTTCTCCTGCCACTCCATTGATATAAGCTTTTCCGCTGGTGGCTCCGTAGAGTGCCACGTTTCCGATGATGATGTTCTCATCCTGTTTATAATTGATTCCCTTTGGCGGATACACAATCAATTTTCCTCCGGAAAGTCCTTTTCCGAAATAGTCATTGCTGTCTCCCACCAGTTCCAGGGTCAGTCCTTTTGGAATAAACGCTCCAAAGCTCTGGCCGCCAGCACCGCTGCATTTTACAGTATAGGTATCTTCCTCCAGTGTATCTCCGTAGCGTTTTGTAATCTCTGAGCCAAAGATCGTACCAAATGCACGGTCTGTATTCTTTACATCAATTTCAATGCTGCGTTTCTGTCCGGACTGCAGTGCACTCTTCAATGTCTTTAAAAGCACCCGTTCATCTGCCGTCTTCTCCAATTTAAAGTCGTATGCTTGTACCGGATCGAAGGTTACTTTCTGCGTCACTGCTGAGAACGGGTTATTTAAGATCTGGCTTAAATCTACCCGGTCTCCGTGGATGCTTTCGGTTTCTTCTTTTTTCTTCAGCAGGTCGCTGCGGCCAACCAGTTCATCCACTGTGCGCACGCCCAGTTTTGCCATATATTCCCGAAGCTCCTCTGCAATAAAGCGCATAAAGTTGATGACATATTCGGGTTTTCCGCGGAACCGTTTGCGAAGCTCCGGATTCTGTGTGGCAATTCCTACCGGGCAGGTATCCAGGTTGCACACCCGCATCATCACACAGCCCATGGTCACAAGGGGTGCTGTAGCAAATCCAAACTCTTCTGCCCCCAGCATCGCTGCAATAGCGACATCACGGCCACTCATCAATTTTCCATCTGTTTCAATACGGACTTTGTTGCGCAGACCGTTCATCAGCAGGGTCTGATGGGTTTCTGCCAGGCCCAGCTCCCAGGGAAGTCCGGCATTGTGAATGGAACTTCTCGGTGCTGCTCCAGTACCTCCATCATATCCGGAAATCAGGATCACCTGTGCGCCTGCTTTTGCAACACCTGCTGCGACAGTGCCGACACCTGCTTCTGATACCAGTTTTACAGAAATTCTAGCATCCGTATTTGCATTTTTCAGATCATAGATCAGCTGGGCAAGGTCCTCAATGGAATAAATATCATGGTGAGGCGGCGGGGAAATCAGGCTCACGCCTGGTGTGGAATGTCTGGTCTTTGCAATCCACGGATACACTTTTCCTGCAGGAAGATGTCCGCCTTCGCCAGGTTTTGCTCCCTGTGCCATTTTAATCTGAATTTCTTTCGCGCTTACCAGGTACCGGGACGTTACGCCAAACCGTCCGGATGCCACCTGTTTGATAGCAGAGCAGCGGTTCAGTCCGTCTGCTCCCGGAATCAGACGATCCAGGCTTTCACCACCTTCACCACTGTTTGATTTTCCGTGAAGGGTATTCATGGCGATTGCCAGTGTCTCATGTGCTTCCTGTGAAATGGAACCGTAAGACATTGCTCCTGTCTTGAAACGTGTCACAATAGAGTCCACACTTTCCACTTCATCCAGCGGCACGCCTTTCTCCGGATATGCAAAATCCATCAGGCTTCTTAAATATCCGGTTTCTTCTTTGTCCACCAGTTCTGTGTACTGTTTGAACATCCGGTAATCGCCTTTTTTCGTAGACTGCTGAAGAAGATGAATGGTCTGCGGATTATATCTGTGATGCTCTCCGGCACTTCTCATCTTATGGCGTCCAATGCTGTTTAAGGTCAGATCGGTATCCAGCTCCAGGGGATCAAATGCTGCAGTATGCAGCCGTTCTGTCTGTTTTGCAATGTCTTCCAGTGTGATGCCGCCTACACGACTTACGGTATTGGTAAAGTATTTATCAATGACATCTTTGCTGATACCAATGGCTTCAAAAATCTGAGAGCCCTGATAGGACTGAATGGTAGAAATTCCCATCTTGGAAGCAATTTTTACAATGCCGCTGGTCACTGCATGAATGTAGTCTTCCACTGCTGCATAATAATCTTTGTTCAGCATTCTTGCATCCACCAGTTCCCGGATGGTCTCCAGAGCCAGATACGGATTGATGGCACTTGCTCCATATCCAAGCAGGGTTGCAAAGTGATGTACTTCTCTTGGCTCCCCGGACTCCAGAATCAATGCAATGGATGTCCGCTTTTTCGTTTTTACCAGATGCTGATGTACTGCGGAGACAGCCAGCAGAGAGGGGATCGGCACATGGTACTCATCCAGCTCCCGGTCTGTCAGAATCAGAACATTGGCGCCTTCCCGGTAAATACGGTCTACTTCCACAAACAAATGCTCAATGGCCTTTTCCAGGCTGGTATTCTTATAATACGTGATGGGAACTTCTGCCGCCTTAAATCCTTCTACGTTCATGTTTTTCAGTTTCAACATGTCTGTATTGGAAAGGATAGGTGTATCCAGTTTGATAACCTGGCAGTTTTCAGCAGTTTCATCCAGCAGGTTTCCTGCATCCCCTACGTAAATGGTAGTTGATGTGACCACTTCTTCACGAATGGCATCAATGGGCGGGTTGGTTACCTGGGCAAACAGCTGCTTAAAGTAATTAAACAGCGGCTGGTATTCGTCTGACAGAACTGCCAGCGGCGTATCAATACCCATTGCCGCAATTCCTTCTGCTCCATTTAACGCCATATTACGGATTGCGGTACGGTATTCCTCATACGTATAGCCAAATGCTTTCTGAAGCTTTCCTCTTTCTTCCGGTGTATATTCTGGAACCCGGACATTGGGGATTTTCATGTCTTTTAATTCAACCAGATACCGATCCAGCCATTCTCCATAGGGCTGTTTCTTTGCATAACGCTCTTTTAACTCATCGTCATCTATGACACGTCCCTGAACGGTATCTACCAGAAGCATTTTTCCAGGATGCAGACGTTCTTTCAGAACAATTTTTGTAGGATCTACATCCATAACACCTACTTCTGAAGAAAGAATCAGATATCCATCAGAGGTAATGTAATACCGGGATGGACGAAGCCCGTTTCTATCCAGAACAGCACCAACCATGTCTCCATCACTGAACAGAATGGATGCCGGTCCGTCCCAGGGCTCCATCATGGTTGCATAATACTGATAGAAGTCCCGTTTGCTCTGGCTCATGGTCTTATCTTTATCCCACGGCTCCGGAATGGTGATCATCACTGCCAACGGAAGCTCCATACCGCTCATTACCAAGAATTCCAGTGTATTATCAAGCATAGCAGAGTCTGATCCGGAAGTATCCACTACCGGCAGCACCTTCTGAAACTGTCCTTTAAAATACCGGGTAGCCATGGTCTCTTCCCGTGCCAGCATCTTGTCTGCATTTCCACGGATGGTATTGATTTCTCCGTTATGCACCAGGAAGCGGTTGGGATGCGCACGTTTCCAACTGGGATTGGTGTTGGTACTAAATCTGGAATGCACGATGGCAATGGCGGATTCATAGTCCGGATTCTGCAGATCCATGAAGAAAGTACGAAGCTGCTTTACCAGAAACATTCCTTTGTATACAATGGTTCTGCTGGAAAGAGAAACCACATAGGTATCATCGTTACTTTGCTCAAACACTCTTCTTGCAATGTACAGCTTCCGGTCAAATTCCAGGCCTGCAGCGGTTTCTGCCGGTTTCTTTACGAAAGCCTGCATGATACAGGGCATACATTCCAGAGCTTTCTGTCCAAGAACCTGTGGAACCGTAGGAACCTGACGCCATCCAAGGAACTCCATTCCCTCTTTTTCCACAATGATCTCGAACATTTTTTTTGCCTGGTTCCGTTTCAGCTCATCCTGTGGGAAGAAGAACATCCCTACTCCATAGTCTCTTTCTTTGGCTAAAAAAATGCCGAGGGACTTACAGACTTTCGAGAAGAATTTATGCGAGATCTGCAGCATAATTCCAACTCCGTCGCCTGTCTTTCCTTCGGCATCTTTGCCTGCTCTATGTTCAAGGTTTTCAACAATTTTTAATGCATTTTCAACGGTTTCATGAGTTCGTATTCCTTTAATATTTACGATTGCTCCGATTCCGCAGTTATCATGCTCGAATTCCGGCCGGTACAATCCAAGATTCTCGGTTCCCGGTGACTTTACATTCGTCTCCATATGCACTTTTCCTTTCTTCATCTGAAAGTCCTCAGTCCTGCACGTAGTTACTTTAACGCACTACACTGACCAAATATGCGTTTACTATACACCGGAATCTTGAATCTGTAAAGTGTTTCTTTTTCTTAAATTGTCTGATAATCTGTAATCTCGCATTTTTTATTCTATTTTTCTGTGATTTTCATTTTGTTATATGATATTACTTTTATTTTTCGTTTATTTTTCCACAATATTCCAGGCAGTGGACAGGAAAAATTCCTGCCTCCACATGCAGATTCACGGATAGCCGCCAGATCAGGCCGGATGCCGCAGCAAACTTAAACGATCACTCTCCACAATATAGTACTTAAATTAGCTGCACAGTGCAGCACAATAGGTGCTTTGATAGTTTTGCACTTTTCATAGACCAGGCACAGCACTACTCCCATAGGAAATGCATACAGCATCTGCATCACATTTCCATGGTACACTGCAAACAGGGCACCTCCAAGAACTGCAGAGGGCCAGACTCCAAGATGTTTCCGCATATTTCCATAGGTCAGGCCCCGAAAAATCAGTTCTTCCGCCACAGGCACTGCAATTCCAAGGCCTGCTTCCTGAATCCACATACTTTTTCCAGAAAGCAGTTCCTCCTGAACGGCATTGGACAATCCCAAAATCAGCTGCAAAAAGGAAAGCAAAAAAGAAAACACAACATTTCCCAAAACGCCTGCCGCTGCCAGCGCAAACCAGCTCCAAAGCGGCATCGGCTCCTCCTGCCGCTGCTTCATCCTCTCTTCTTTTCTTTTTCTACACTCCTGACGATAACACAAACCTGCTGCCAGAATGGTGAATACTGCTGTCAGGCTGGTTACGGAAGCTGCATCCCCTCTTCCCTGTGAAACTGCTGATGCCAAAAATGCCATTCCGTAACTAAGCAGCAGCGGATAAAAAATCTCTGTGATCATCGCTGTCATATTAAATCCCTCTCTTTTGTTTTTCTTACAGCATATCACAGTTCTTTTTTCAGCGCACAGCTGTTTTCTTAAAATTCCAGTTTTCGCAGCAGGCAGACTGCCATTACAAGAAGAAACAGAGAACTCATCAGCACGGCTGTCAGTTTTTCTGGCTCCTTTTCCCCATCAGTCTGCAGGATTTCTGGAGATATGCGTCTGCTCTCTTTTTCATATCCCGTCTGCATGACCTTTGGCTGGTTTCCTTTGAAAACCATTTTCTGCACCTGCCCAGAGGTTTCTCCTGCGATGCAATACCGGATTTTTTCACTGCAAGTCACATTTCCTGCATTGTCCCATGCTTTTGCCCAGATGGTATGCCACCCTGTCTGGTCAAGCTGTACTTCCAGGGAATCTGTGTCACCTTGACTTAAAAGCTTTCCATCTGTCCAAACTTTCAGATGCCGTATTCCACTGCTGTCTCCTGCCAAGATACCAACCTGGCATTTTCCTTTCTGGTAGGTTCTTCCATCTTCAACCCCTTCCAAACGCACTTCCGGAGGTGTTCTGTCAATGACAAACGACAGGGTATCCGCACTCTTCCTTGTATCCGAAATGTTTCCTGCCTGATCCATCGTAAAAATCGTGACGGAATAGATTCCTTCTTCCTGAAATGTTTCTTTTTTGATGCGGTACGCATATTTCTTCCATCCATTTTCTTTCTCCACTTCACAGATCTCATAGTCCACCCCTGCAGTCAGTTCTCTGGAAACGCCGTTCTTGATGCATACCAGTTTCTGTGTCTGGATTTTTTTCACATTTTCCAGCTCCATCACCGGTTCAAAGCTCTCCTTTAAATAAAAGGCCTCCTGCTTCTTCTGTGTCTTATCATCCGCATGGAATACCGAACCGTATTGTTTGACTCCATACACACAGTTCTGACTGTTCCAGCTGGCAGCCTGTTCTTTTATCGTCGCAGTCATTTGATCCCCGTCATCCAGTTCTTCCTGTTCTTCCATTCCCGGTACCTCCACACTGGTCAATTTTCTGTCATTGGTGTAGGTTCCCTGAACAGGAAGTTCTTCTTTTTTCTGCTCTTTCAATTCTGGCTGTAACATGGGTTCTGATTCTGCAGAATCCTCTGATTTTTGCTCTGTCTGAAAAGCTCCTTCCGTCTCTGGCTGCTGTACTTCTTCAGGCTCTGCTACTTTTGTTTCTGATTCTGTTTCGGCAGACTCTTCTGGCTCTTTCAAAATTTCTTCATCCTGAATTTCTTCAATTTTTGATTCTATCTCCTGGATTTCTTTGTGGGAGAGACTTTCGTCTGATTCTGTCGACTCTGCTTCTTTCAGCTCTGGCTCTTTGTGTTCTGTCTCCGGCTCCGGTTCCAAAAGAAGTTCTGGCTGTTTCTCCTCTGTCATGGGTTCCGATTCTTCGATTGCTTCTGCTGCGGCTGAGGTTTCTGTCTCTATCTCTTCTATCTCTTCTGACTCCTGAATTTCGGTTTCTTCTGACTCGGTTTCTCTTTCCAAATTCTCAGATTCTGTAAATTCTGCTTCTATTTCTTCCGGCTCTGCAGTTTCCCTTTCTGTCTCTTCTGTTTCCATTCCTTCACTCTCTTCTGTTACAGGCTCGGTTTCTGCCATCTCCGTTTCTTCTCCTTCTGTCTCCCCGCTCTCGTTCTCTTCCGTCTCTGTATCTGCCGGTGTTTTTTCGAATTCTTCCTGCATTTCTGACTCCAGCTCCGTTTCTGACTCCAGCTCCGTTTCCGATTCCAGTTCCAAATCTGTTTCTGCTTCTGAATCTGGCTCCAAGTTCATTTCCAAATCTGTTTCCGTCCCTGATTCCAACTCCAGGTCCATCCCCTGATCTGTTTCCGTTTCTGGCTCCAGCTCCAAATCTATCTCCAGATCTATCTCTGACTCCGGATCCAGGCTCATACCCATATCTAATTCCAATTCTGCATTTTTCTTTGACTTTTTTACTTTCTTCTGGCTTGTCTCTTTCTCCTGCCTTTCCTGTACGGAACTCTCTGCGCTGGTCAAAAGTTTTTCCCCTTCCTGCCCCCAGACGAGTGCCCCTGTCATACATACTGACAGCAGGATATGCTTCCATTTTCTCTTCATACGGACTCCTCCCCTTGCCAATCTGTGTGTCAAAGCGGATATTCGCAATCCACTTCGCTCTTTGCTTAATTTGGTTAAAAAAGATTCTGAATGGTTTCTTTTAGCAGTTCTATCTGTTCCCTTACTGTGTTTTTTTCACTTTCTCCCTCCAAGCTTCTGAGTTCTGCCTGATTTGTAAATGCCTCATAGTCTTCTTTTTTTATCCCTCCTTTTTGAAAACTGTCTGCGTACAGGTAGACTTGGGAAACGACTTCTTTAAAAAGCTGTTTTCCTGTTTTTTGCTGTTCTTCCCTGCTACTCCAGACTCCCCCTGGGACTTCTCTCTCCAGGGCAAAGCACAGCGCTTCCCACAGCTCTTTTGCTTCTTCTTTTTCCAGAAGCTCTCCAGCTGGCCGCTCCATGGCCTCTCCCATGACCCGGTAAACATGGATCCATCTTTTTTCTTCTTCCGAAAATTTCTCCTTTTCTGTACGCTCCAGCAGGCGAAACCAGTTCACTGCCCCCGCCTTTGTCCCGTCTTGGCTGTAATACCAGCTAAGACAGCCTGCCTGATACAAAAAATGGCTCTCTCCATGGGTTCGAAACGCGGCTTGCAGTTCCAGTTCTTCCCCTGGACTGATACAGCCGTCTTCCATAAATTTCTGTAATAAGGTTTCATAGATCTGATCTTGATTTTCCTGATCTGCCTGTTGACCTGTTTCTTCACTTTTTTGTGAAGCTTTCTCCTGATTTGTGTTTTGATTTATGTTTTGATTTGTGTTTTGATTTATATCCTGATTTGTCGTTTGAATAATCTGCCAGGTTTCCTCCTGGCCGATTTCCCTGCTTGTTTGTTCTGCTTGTGCAGGCTCATCCCTTATTTTTGCTGTCTTCACCTCATCTGCCGCACCCCTTCCCTTCTGCACTGCCGTACACAAAAGCGCAGCTGCTAGAATAGCCATACAGCTGTTTCTCCCCCTGTTCTTCTGGCTCAGTAATCTCTTCTCCAATTCTGCACAGGAACGGTAGCGCTCTTTCGGCACTTCCTTCATACACTTTTCCAGAATCGGATACAGTCCGCCTTTCCTGTGCCTTTTCTTCTTTCCAAAGCTGCCTTCCCAGTATCTCCCGGTTAACAGATAATACATGGCAGCTCCCAGGCTGTACAGGTCACTGCGGGCATCCAACCCTCCTTCTCCCTTTTTCTGTTCCGGAGAAGCAAATGCGGCTGTTCCAATGTAAAATGTCTTCTGTCCATCTTCCAAAAATGCGGCCCCCAAATCCAGCAGCATCAGCCGCCCTCCTGTCAGGCAGTAAATATTGGCAGGCTTTAAATCTCCATGCACCACTGCAGGACTCCTTGCATGGAGATAGTTCAAAATTCTGCACATCTGAATCATCCACTCCCGGACTTCCTTTTCTGAAATTCTGCCCTTTTCATCAAAGATTTCTTGAAGCGTCTTCCCTGGAAAATACTCCATCACATAATAAACAGTCTCTCCCTCCTCAAAAATATCCAGCACCTTTGCAATCCCAGGATGTGAAAGGTGCATCCAGTAATTTCTCTCCATATCTGTCAGCCGCTTCTTGGTACCAGATACTTTCTTGATCACCCGAAGCTGGCAGGTACTTGCCTGCATGGTAAGAAAAACAGAGCCCCCCAGTCTTTTCACAATTCGATAACGTTCTCCCCCTATACTGGTCTGTTTCAATCTGCCCCACCTCCGCTCTAGAGCGTTATGGGGATACTATACCGGATTTTTTCATTTCTGTCTATTCACCTTTTTCACAAATCAGCTGTCATTTTGCATATCACATATGATATGTAGTGTGCTGCGCAAGTTTTCCCCAAACGCAAAAAAGGCCTGCCATCCTATAAGGACAGCAAGCCCTCTGCTTTATTTTTCTGCGCCCTTACATACGCTCCGGTGCGGAAAATCCTAACAGGTCAATGCTCTGCTCCAGAACTTCCCGTGTCAGATCCAACAGCGCAATCCAGGATGCTTTCTGCTCCGGATTCTCTTCTGCCAGAATTCTGGTTCCATGATAGAAGCTGTTGAAGTTGTTTGCCAGCTCATAAATGTAAGAGCAGATCTTATGCGGTGCTTTTTCTTCGAAAGCATTTTCGCAGACTGCATTAAATCTGGACAAGGTCAGCATCAGTGTCTTTTCACTCTGGCCGGATGCCTGTCCGATCACTGCCTTTTCTACACTTCCGCCCTGCTCTTTATATTTGTTCAGGATGGACTTGATCCGGACAATGGTATACAGAATGTACGGACCTGTATTTCCTTCAAAAGAAGTAAACCGCTCAATATCAAACACGTAATCTTTGGAAGCCTGGTTGGAAAGATCGCCGTATTTTACAGCTGCCAGACCTACCAGCTTGGAAGTCGCCTTTGCTTCTTCTGGATCAATGGCATGGTTTTCCATGATCTTCCGGTACATTTCCTCCTGAATGTCTTTCAGAAGGTACTCCAGACGCATCACGCCGCCCTCTCTGGTCTTAAACGGCTTTCCGTCTTTTCCATTCATGGTGCCAAATCCAAGGAAGGTCAGCTTAGTATCCTCTTCTACCAGTTTTGCTTTTTTTGCACAGCGGAACACCTGGATGAAATGCATTTCCTGGCGCTTGTCTACTACATACAGGATCTCATCGGGATGATAATCTTCCATACGCTCTACAATGGTAGCCAGGTCTGTGGTAGTGTACAGGGACGCACCGTCTGATTTCAGAATCATGCACGGAGGCACTTCTTTGGTATCGGTCTCTTCTTTCACATCTACCACAATCGCCCCCTGGTCTTCATAAGCATATCCCTTGTCTTTCAGATAATTTACCATATCCGGAATGTAGGGCTGTGCATCAGATTCTCCCTTCCACAGATCAAAGGTCACATTCAGATTTTCGTAATTTCTCTTTAAGTCTGTCACAGAAACATTCAGAATATGCTTTAAAATTGCCTGATATCCTCTGTGGCCATGCTGCAGCAGATAGGTGGCCTGCATAGCTTCTTCTTTGTAATCTTCATGGGTCTTTGAGTAAGCACTGGCTGCCGGGTAAATTTCTTCCAGCTCACCAATAGTAAATGGTGCTTCTTCCGGGTATTCTCCGGTATAAGACTCATCAAAGTAGACCAGTTCCGGTTTTCTCTTTTTCAGTTCTGTAATGATCAGACCCATCTGCAGTCCCCAGTCCCCTAGATGGACATCTCCGATCACCTCATGGCCCATAAACCGGCCCATCCGCTTGATGCTCTCACCAATGATGGCAGAACGCAGGTGGCCTACATGCAGCGGCTTGGCTACATTGGGTCCTCCGTAGTCGATGATGATTTTCTTCGGCTCTTTGACTTTTTCTACGGACAGATCCGGATCTGCCTGCATCTTTCTTAAATAGTCTCCAAGGAATGCCTCATCCAGATTCAGATTGATAAATCCCGGATTCACAGCATCTGCCATGGAAAAGACGGGGTTGCCTTTCAGTTTTTCTACAACATCATTTGCAATCATAATGGGAGCCTTTTTGTAAGTCTTGGCAGCTGCCATGGCTCCGTTACATTGATATTCACACAGATCCGGGCGGTTGGATAATGCTGCCTTTGCAAACTTCGCATCGTAGCCGGCTTCTTCAAAAGCCTTCACCAGCTCTTCTGTGATCAAATCAAGAATTTTTTTCATTCTGTCTTTCTCCTACTCTTGTATTCTCTTATAGCACTGTATTTATTATACTGTCTTACAGGTTGATTTTCAATGAAAAATATGATACAACTAGAAAAAATCACCCAAAAGGAGGTTCCTATTATGACACCTTTACAGACTTTTTATGAAGCAGAAGCTGCTTCTATCATCAAACATCTGGAACGCCGCGGCATGGAGGGATATTATTGCTCCACATCCAAAGAAGCCGTGGAAAAAGCACTTTCTTTTATGGAAAAGGGCGCATCCATCTCCTGGGGTGGTTCGGAAACTCTGAAAGAATGCGGCATAATGGATGCCATCCGTACAGCTGATTTCAAACTCATTGACCGGGATACCGGAAAAAACCCCCAGGAACGGACAGCTCTTATGAAACAGGGCCTTACCGCAGATTACTTTCTCATGAGCAGCAACGCCATTACCAAAGACGGACAGCTGGTAAACATTGACGGAACTGGGAACCGGGCGGCCGCTCTGGTTTATGGACCGGAACATGTGCTTCTTTTTGTAGGCATGAATAAAGTCACCAAAACGTTAGAAGAAGCCATCAGCCGTGTCCACGAAATTGCTGCGCCTGCCAATGCTATCCGCCTTGGTCTTCATACCCCCTGCAGCATCACTGGTTCGTGCGCCAACTGTCTCAGTACGGACTGTGTCTGTTCCCATACCGTTCTTACCCGTTTCAACCGGATTCCTGGACGTATCAAAGTCCTTCTGATCGGAGAATGTCTGGGCTATTAGGCAGCCTGTCATAAAATACTTTTTCCAACGTCAGACCTCTGGCCGGGGCAGTAAAGCCCGCCAGGGATCTGTCCTTTTTCTCTAAAATTTCTTTGATTTTCTCCGGTTTCTGTCTTCCCTGGCCTGCTTCAATGAGCGTGCCTGTCAGAATCCGGATCATGTTGTAAAGAAATCCATTGCCTCTGTACGTGATTTTCAGCTCCTGCTCTGTCTCCTCAAAGGAAATCTCCCAGATGGTGCGCACCGTGGATTTTTTCGTCTTTTTTCCTGTACAAAATCCTTGAAAATCATGTTCTCCTTTCAGAAATTCGGCAGCCGCTTTCATAGCTGTTACGTCCAGCGTTCCTCCCAAAGGATAAATCTGCCGCCGCTCAAACACATTTTTCCCTTCTCCGATGCCAATTCGATAGCTGTAACATTTCCCTTTTGCATTTAAACGGCTGTGGAACCGCTCCGGCACTACTTCTATCCCACTGATTCCAATATCCTCCGGCAGATACTGATTCAAATAGGCCTGCACTTCTTTGGGATTCCATTCTCTATCGTTTACATGAAAATTTGCAATCTGCCCAATGGCATGAACGCCCGCATCCGTTCTTCCCGCTCCAAAAATTTCGATTTTTTCTCCCGTCATTTTTTCCAGAACATTTTCGATTCTGCCCTGGATGGTATTTTCTGTATTTCCCTGGCGCTGCCAGCCGTCGTAACGGGTTCCATCGTATTGAACTGTCATTTTTAGATTCATATTCTCACACTTTCCTGCCTGTCATTTGTATATTTTTCGATCATCCGGACATACTGCCCTCAGAAACCCTGATTTTTTGAAAGGAGGCTGTCCATCATGAAGCCTAGTGAAAAGAACAACGCCGAAGCACCTTCCAGCACTACCCCGTATGATTATCTTGGAAATTCCTGCTCTTCCATGGACTGTACCGGGCTGATTCCAACGCCCCCTGCAGACGAAGCACAGGCCGAATCCTACAAGGCACTTTATCCCTTCGGCCCGCCTGCTATCAATCCTGAAAAATCCGAAAAGGAACCTGCACATCCGTGATCGAAATTCTTCCAGTCTGCCCGTTTCTGACCTCTTCATCATTTCTCTGCTTCACAGATCTGTCAGGAACGGGTGAAAAAATTATTGTACCATATTTCCTGTCCTCTATCCATCCCTTTCCCTTCGTCTTTCTTCCTGTTTTGTCAGATATTTTGCTTAATTTTTCTTTTATGTTGTTTTTTTTAAAATGTGTTGACAACTCATGCAGTGTATGGTAAAGTATAGAACGTAGCGAAGAGATTTCGACAAATCACATCGCAGGCTGCTGTGGCTCAGTCGGTAGAGCGTCGCATTGGTAGTGCGGAGGTCACGGGTCCGATTCCCGTCAGCAGCTTGAAAAAGTTCGGTTTTCCGAACTTTTTTATTTCTCAGAATCAGAATTGTTCATGTTAATGAGAATTGTTTTAAAACAATGGTTGACAGATTCCGATTCTTGTGATAAAGTATACAACGTAGCGAAGAGATTTCAACAAATCACATCGCAGGCTGCTGTGGCTCAGTCGGTAGAGCGTCGCATTGGTAGTGCGGAGGTCACGGGTCCGATTCCCGTCAGCAGCTTTTTTTTGTTGTCTAAAATGATCTGCTGCCCCCTGGCGGCTTATTCTAAACATATCATTTCCATTTTACTGCGCCTGGAGGCGCTTTTTTATTCCCTCTAATTTCTTATGGCAGAACCGCCTGGAGGCCGGGCTGGCGCAGGAATTCTTCTTATCGGCTGATGCTGGGCGCTGTCAGACACGGAAATGTCCATTCTGACATATACTGCATTTCCGTGGCTTTTCTGGCAGCTGACAGCTAGACTCTGGCGGGTGTTTGAGCCGCTGGCGAGTTTTCGCCAGCGGACAGCCACTTTTCACTCTTATCTTTTTTCAAATCTCAGATCAGATTCTGCATACTCTTTAATCCAATAAGAAGCGTAGACGTATTGTGCAGCAGTGCAGAAGTCGTCGGCTGTACAATGCCGCCCACTCCCAGAACGATCAGTGCGGTATTGATGCCCACAATCATCCTGTAATTCTTATGAATCCGTTTCATCAGACCATTGCTGATGGCCTTCAGGGTCACAATCTCATACAAATCATCAGATCCTACGGTAACATCTGCAATCTCTCTTGCCAGAGCTGCGCCGTCGCTGATCGCAATTCCCACATCTGCCGCGGACAGTGCCGGAGAATCGTTGATGCCGTCGCCTACCATAATAACCTTGCGTCCTTCTGCCTTTTCCCGGGCAACGAATTTTGCTTTGTCTTCCGGCAGTACTTCCGAATAATACTCATCCACGCCCACACGTTTTGCAATAGCTTTCGCCGTCCGTTCACTGTCTCCGGTCATCATCACCACTTTGGTGATTCCTGCTTTTTTCAGGGAATTGATCACTGCAGAAGCTTCCTCACGTAAAGGATCCTCAATGCAGATCACAGCTGCCAGCCGGTTCTCAATGGCCAGATACAGTTGGGAATACTCTTCCGGAAGCGCAGCAAATACGTCCTCTTTTCCTTCCGGAATCTGGCATTTTTCATCTTCAAATACAAAGTGGTAACTTCCGATAATCGCTTTCTTTCCATTGATGGTAGTAGAAATGCCATGAGCCACCATATATTCTACCTTAGAATGCATCTCTTCATGGGTCAGGCCTGCCTCTTTTGCGGCATTCACCACTGCTTTTGCCATGGAGTGTGGAAAATGCTCTTCCATGCAGGCAGCCAGTCTTAACAATTCTTTGGGATCTTCTCCGTCGAAGGGGATCACATCCACAACGGTAGGTTTGGCCTTTGTCAGCGTTCCCGTCTTATCAAAAACAATGGTCTGTGCCTCAGAAATAGCCTCCAGATATTTTCCGCCCTTTACCGTCACATTGTAAAGGCTTGCTTCCCGGATGGCAGACAGCACGGAAATCGGCATGGCCAGCTTCAATGCACAGGAATAGTCCACCATCAGCACAGCCAGAGCCTTTGTCACATTTCTGGTAAACAGATATATCAGGCCGGTTCCAGCCAAAGTATAGGGAACCAGACGGTCTGCCAGATGCTCTGCCTTGCTTTCTACGGAAGATTTCAGCTTTTCAGACTCCTCGATCATGGTCACTATCTTTTCGAATTTGCTGGACCCTCCGGCCATCTTCACCTGGAAGATCAGCTCGCCTTCTTCTACGACGGTACCTGCATACACAGAGCTTCCTCCATATTTGTGTACCGGAACGGATTCGCCGGTCAGAGATGCCTGATTCAGCATGGCATCTCCGGATACCACTGTTCCGTCAAATGGAACCACATTACCCACACGGACAACTATTTTGTCTCCTGTCTGTACCTTGTCTGAGGATATCAGAATTTCTGTGCCGTCCTGAACCATCCAGACTTTATCCACATTCAGGGACATACTTCTGGCAAGGTCATCCACAGATTTCTTATGTGTCCACTCTTCCAGAATCTCTCCGATTCCAAGAAGGAACATGATGGAGCCTGCGGTGTTAAAATCTCCTCTGAATACGGACACTCCCACTGCAGTGCCATCCAATACCGGCACTTCAATCTTTCCTTTTGCCAGAGTCCGGATGCCGTTCCAGATGTATTTGACAGATTTGACTGCGGTAATGCAGGCACGTATCTGCACCGGCAGAAACATTTTACTTCCTGCACGCAGAACCACTTTATTGATCAGTTTTTCTTTGTATTCTTCATTTAATTCCCTTCCGGAATTTTCCAGGAAATTTTCCGGAACCTGGGCTGTTTCATAGTGGAAATGCTGCAGCGCTGAAATAACCGCTTCTCTTTTTCCGGTGTAGCAGATCACTGCATCCTGATTTTTCTCATAGACCTTTACCAGCGTTACCTCTTTCTGGCTGGTCAGGTAATACTGAAGAATGTCCGCCTGGCGGAATGTCATACGCTTCTGATTCATATGTACCCGGATACGGCCTTTTATTTCATGTTTTATACTAAATTTCATACTGTACCTTCTTATTTCCATTGTAAAACACCTGCAGAATCATTCCGCAGGTGTTATCCATTTCTAACGTTGGCTTTTTTAATGCTTCTTATTCAGTGTCAGCTGCAGTTTCTTCTGCTTCTTCTGCAGCAGTCTCTTCGGTAGTTTCCTCTGCTTCTTCTGCAGCAGTCTCTTCGGTAGTTTCCTCTGCTTCTTCTGCAGCATCTTCAAAAGCTGCTGCTTCTGCGGCAGCGGCTCTCTCTTCATTGATCTGCTGCGCACCAGCATAAATATCTTCTGCATTCTCCTGAATGGTGGTAGCAGTCTTCATCACACAGTCTTTTGCTCTAAGAACAGCTGCTGTGCAGTTTGTGTAAAGTTTTTTTGCATCTTTGCTGGATAAAATTTTAAGTCCGGCAGTTCCAAACAGTACACCAGCTCCAAACAGTCCTACGTTCTTTCCGTCAATTCCTTTAAAGCATTTTAACATGATTATTTCCTCCTGTCTGTATCTATGTTCGGTGTGATAAACCTTTATTAGCCTGTTATTATAGATGATTACATGGAAATTTTCAAGTATTTCCCGCTTATTAATTTTTTTTATCAATAAGTAGAGCTGCCTTTATTTTTCTGCCTGATATTCACGGATTGCCGCCGTTGTTCTTTCATAAGCCTCTGTTACACTGCCAAGCATCTCATCAGCTCCCGGCTTTTTCCCACCGCGCAGTGCCTCTGTGATAGTCTGGCTCGGCTCATATAAGCTGGTAAAGCTTAAATTCTGGCAGACACCTTTTAAGGTATGTGCAGCCCGGAATGCATCCTCGTCCCGGCCCTCTTTCAGAGCATTTACCAGTTCCTGATAGCTTCCATCGTCCAGAAACTTCAACATAAAACGCTCCACCAGAGCATCCCCCATCAGCCGCTTTACCACATCCTCATAGTCCCCGCCAAGTTTGGCATAGCATTCTTTTACTGTCATGGATTTTCTCCTGCTTTCTTTCTTTTTTTTCTATTTTAACCAGAACTTTTTATTTTCGCAAGAGTTTTTAAAAATGAAATGCTTCATAATCTGCTTCCGTAAAACGGTGGTATGTCAGGTGGCACATCTCCTCGGTAATGCAGTACCGATAGCTGTCCGGCTCCCCATTTTCAAAGTAAATCAGGTAGTCAAACTCACAGTCTTTCATCCGTTCCAGATGCACCTGCTTTGAGTATTTTTCAAATACTTGCTTTAAATCTTCCACGGTGCAGCCGTGCTTTTCAATCGTCCGGATAAATGTCACTAAAAATTCCTCCGGATCGGTGTGGTCATATACATATTTCATTCCTTCCGGGGGCACTGCCAGGCAGAAACGTTCTCCTTTTCTGGAAATTTCCATCTCTCCCAGCTTTTCTTTCTCTGCTTCTGCAAACTGTGCCAGAAGTTTTTCCATTCCAGACGCATCCTCCTGTACACCCAGCAGCTCATTTAACGAATCTAATGGATAGTACAGGCGGACGATCTCTGCGCTGTAGCCCAGTTTGATCTGTCCTTCTTTCAAGGTATCCACCACGCTGGTTTCCAGCTGTCTGTATGGATTCTCCGGTTTTCTTCCTGTCAGCATAAACAAAGGTGCCTCCTCTGCTTTCTTTCCATAAATCTGTTCCTGTGCATTTTCCTCGCACACCACATTCTCGTAGCCGCATTCTTTCAGGACCTGAATGTCCCACTTTGGACGCATCTGGCGGCTGATGGACACTTTTCCTTTTATAATATCACAGGCAATGGTGAGCCGCTCCGGCAGCGCCTGATGAGCCTCATCCAGCTTTCCTGCTTCTGCTGCATAATTGATCTTTCCATAAGCTGCATCAAAATTGACGAGTACGCCCCCAGGCACCAGTACACGCTTCCATTCCTCATAGGCTTTTTTTGTATCCGGCAGGGTCCAGGTAAGGTTTCTCGTTACCACTGCATCAAAAGTTTCATCAGCAAATCCGGTCTCCTGGGCATTTTCCTGAAGAAATGTAATCTCAAG
Organism: uncultured bacterium; assembly: GCA_905214955.1. Classification (GTDB taxonomy): domain Bacteria; phylum Bacillota; class Clostridia; order Lachnospirales; family Lachnospiraceae; genus Limivivens. The sequence goes on along the minus strand of CAJMON010000003.1, from coordinate 50,125 downwards.
TCCCAGCTCTTTGGCAAGATTTCTTGCTTCCGCCAGCATTTTTCCGGACAAGTCAATGCCGATCACTTCATGACCCTCCCTGGTTAAAAGCACTGCAAAATAGCCGCAGCCGGTTCCTGCATCCAGAATTTTCAGATGTTTTTTCTTTGGAAGATACTGTTTCATGGCATTCAGCCAGCGCTCACTGATCGGATCTTTCAGCTCTGCCATACGGATCTGCAAAAAAGCCTCTGCCCGTTCATTCCAGTAATTTTCCACCATTTCCGAAAAAGTTTCTTCTGGTTCTTCTTTTTTCTCTGCCACAATCAGGAACTGGGAAATCCCATATTCCTGACAGATAGTCTCCATGTTCATTACGTCCAGCACTTTTTTATCCCATGCCGGGCGTTCCACCGTTTTCATGGGAAGACGCATATCCTCCCCGCCCCCCATGCGTTCATGCTCTTTCAGAAATGCCTGTTCTTTTTTTTGATACTGTGCTGCTTCTTTTTCATCCTGCATGGCTTTGTGCCAATCTGTATCGTAAAGAACCAGGCTTCCGCCGCTTACCAGCACCCGCTTCCATTCCTCATACGCCATCACCGGATCATGAAGGGTCCAGCTCACATTCCATACGATTGCCAGGTCAAACTGTTCATCCGGCAGATCCAGATGATGGATGTTGTTTCGCAAGTCCAGTCTGGTTACACTGCAGTGGTCTTTCCAAAGCTCCTGTGCCACCCCCTCCGGACAGCTTCCGATCTGCAGGATATGCATGATTTCTTTTTTTTCTGCTCCTTCTGCAATTTTTTCTTTTATCAGAATCTCTGCCTGTTTTTCCGCTAACTGCTGCATCGTTTTTCTCCTGTTGTTTTCTTTTCTCAAGACTTTTTCATTGCTTTTTTCAGATACTCCAAAAAAACATCACCCCATTTGGAAAGCGCTTCTCCTTTACGCTTTACTGCGCCAAACAGTACCGGATCTTCCTTTCCGGAAAGCACTACGCCCCGCTCATACTGCTCTTTTTTGTCTGTAAAATAATTTCCGCTGATGTTTACCAGGCTGCTGTTTTTCAAAAGCCGTTCCATAATATAATCACTGTTGGTGGTTACTGCCGTCCTCGCATCGCCAAAAAGCCCGTTCTCCGGAGAAAATTCATCCGGGAAGCGCTGAATCAGCTGAATATTCTCCAGTGTCTCTTTATCCTTTTCCTGCCACCAGGGGTGCTTTTTCCCAGGATAGAGCATCACCTCTGTTTCCCCTAAAACCTGATACTCCAGATAGTTTCTGGAAAGGTAATAAGAAAAGGCACTTTGCTGGCTTTTCATGACATAGAGAAAGCCCAGGTCATCTGCTCGTTCCTGGACTCTTTGTACAATCTCTCTGGTACTTCCAGAATACACCCGAAATTTCAGTTCTTCTTCCCGTTTTTCTCCATAAAAGCGGGCAAACTGGTCTGCGAACCAGGAGCTGGGGCTGCAACTGATGGACAGAAGCGCTTCTTTCGCTTCCTCTTTCTGCTCCAGCTTTTCCAAGCTCTCCAGAATCCGCTTTGCATACTGGTAAACGTACTCGCCTCTTGCTGTCAGGCGGATTCCCCTGGTATACCGCTCAAACAGTTCTGCTCCCATTTCCGCTTCCATGGCCTTGATGGTCCGGCTTACATTGGGCTGGGTGGTGTAAAGTTCCTCTGCCGCCTGACTGATAGAACCTGTCCTGGCACAGGCGGCAAAATACTGAAGCTGTTTAATCTCAATCATGCTCTTCTCGCCGCCACGCAAAACATAGGGGTGGAATGATAATTCATCTGCTCTGTCAGACTCCAGACCCGTTTTCCCATATTTTCCTCTGCTTCCACCTTTGCAAATCCAGTCTCTTTTAATACCTCACAGTCCCACCTCGGACGGTTGATGGGGCTTAAAGGCATCTTTCTTGCAATCTCTTCCATCCAGTCAATATTGGTGCAGGTATAGTGGTCTTCCATTTCCATGGCTTCCACTGCGCGCCGGTCCTCTTCATAAGCTTTCCGCAGGCCTTCCTCAAACAGATGGCCATACCAGTTGGCATCAAAATTCAGCATCAGTCCGCCGTGCTTTAATACCCGGTACCATTCTGCATAAGCTCTTTTGGGGTCTTCCAAATTCCAGGTCAGGTTTCTGGAAACCACCACATCAAACTGTTCGGATGCGAACTCCAGGTTCTGGGCATCCATCCGTTTCCAGCAGATTTTGTCCGCATAGGTGCCTGCATTTTTCTTTGCTTCTTTTAACATTTCCTCAGTGTAATCCACCGCTGTTACCTGATATCCCTGCTCTGCCAGAATCACAGCAAAAAAGCCGGGGCCTGTGCCGATATCCAGCACTTTGATCTCTTCCGGCTCCTGATCGGGAAATTTTTCTTTCAGGACTTGGATCCACTTTTCCCGCTGTTCTCCTTCCAGTTCTTCCTGATTGACTTTGGAGTATCCTTCTGCCCGTTCACTCCAATAGGATTTGATCTCCTGCAGCATTTCTCCCATTGTGTTTCGTTCCTCTTACTTTCATCATTGTTGAAAAAAGTATACCATGCGCAAAACTTCCCCACAAGCCTCCGGGGGGGATGGAATTTCCCTTCCTGATCTGGTATAATACATAGTATCTGTTAGCTTATGGTGCCAGGGTCAAAACCCTGAAATCACGATGTGCTTGCACAGGAGTGGTTTTATGGCTTTACGACCCGCCCCGATATGGTGCAGAACATCCAGTGGATGTTCTGCATCGACCAAAGTGGCAACGGAGATGTGAAAGTACGAAGTACGGAACAATCCATAGGGCATACATTATCTTACTTTTGAAGGAGGAATTTTCTATGATGCCAAACATGCGCGAAGAGCTTCTTCGCACCCAGACGCTGTCAAAGCAGCTTCTGGATTCTCTGCAGGAAGAGCTGACTTACAGCAGTATTTCCTTTATCAACAATGCGGTAGACTCTCTTAAAATCATCCGCAAACGCCTGGAACGTGGAGACTGCATCATCTTGGAAGAAACCGGTGAAAAGCTTACCCTTGCTTCTTATGAAACTTTTTTAAATGACCGCTTTTCTTCCTACATCTGCAGTGAAGTCTACGCCCCGGAAGGCCGCCATGGAAAAGAAAAAGTCTATTTCAAGCTGGAAGCCTGTCCGGAAGGGTATACGCTTCTCATGGCTGAAGACGGCAAAGCCAATACCTATGAGTGGATCTCCAGCCTCAGCGAGCGTTTCTCTTTGGTGTACATGATTGCCACCGGCATTGTCTACATCAAAAATATCCGTACCGGCAGCTATTCTCCTTTTATTTCCCAAAATGGAAAATACTGCCGCTACGACAAAGAGCTTGGAAAACTTATCGAAGTATCCTAAGCCTCACGGTACGAAAAAAGCTGCCGCGCTGATCTCTCAGTACGGCAGCCTTTTCTTATCCAATCGTCCCTAATTTTTCCACTGCCTGACTGGGAATCATGCAGCGTTTATGTTCTTTTAAAAATGCTTCTGATACGCCTTTTCCTGCAGTGTCTCCGCCAAACTCCCCTGCCAGGTTCAAAAAGCCGGCAGCAGCTTTTTCTCCTTCTGCTCCTGTAAAGTCTGCAAAAAGGTAATAACGGTCGTTGTGTTTGTACAGTCTGCTGGAGGGCACTGCCTTTTCTCCCAGCGCACTGCAGAAGCTGATGGTGTCATCCAGCGTCTCAAACAGTACCTGGCAGACCGGATCTTTTATATTCTCCGCCAGCGGCTGCACTTCCACGGTCACTCCTCCGTTTTCCGGAAATTCCGCAGCTTCTTCTTCGTCCTCCTCGTCCCTGGCACTCTGGAGAATCTCTTCGATCTCCTCCATCAGCTCATTGAACGCATCTGCTTTTTCCTGACCTTCTAAGGAACGTACCTGGTCGATCTTTCCAGATTCCACAATATCATTCATGGCAAAAATCCGGTTTTCCAGAATCTCCATGTTCCGGTCAATCTCCCGGTTGATGTCTGCACAGGAAATCACCAGAAGCAGGCTCTGATCCGGAAGCACCTGTGCTGTAAAGCTCTGTACCCCGTCAGGCAGCTCGATCTTCAATGCATCCCTGGCGCTTTCCAGTATCCTTCCAAGAAACTCCGCCGTCTTCTGGCGTTCCTTAGACAGCTCCTGAAACTCGAATCCCATGTCTTTGATCTCCTGCATGGTAATCCTGCAGCCAATCCGCGTATCACTTACTTTCCAAAATGTCATACTGCCACCTCCTGACGCGTTTTGTTATACATGTTATATAACATAATGTTTCATTTGTCAAGCGGCTTATCCTGAACGCTTACTGTAAGAAACGTCCTCCCATATATCCGGTCATGCCATTGACCCGTACATGGGCCCAGCCAGTATCATTATCCAAAAACTCCACCACCGTGCCGCTGTACAGAGATGTTAGAATGTTGTCTCCGTATTCCGGTGTGCTGCGCAGGTAGCATTCCGAAACAACGGTCATGTACACTGGCTGATAAGATGCCTGCGTCTCCGGAGCCTGGGTTTCTGGAGCCTGGGTCTGGACTGCCTGAGTTTCCGATACAGGCGTTTCTGTCTGCTCATCTGCCCCTGTACCATTTGTCCCGGCATTGGTCTGTGCGGTGCTCTCTGTCTGGGCATTTCCACCGCTTTCCGTCGTCTTCTCTGTCTCTGAAGAAGTTTCTGTACTGATTTCGCTTTCTTTTTTCGTTTCGGTTTCATCCTCTGTTTCCGAAGTCTTTTTAGATGCTGTCTCTTTTTCCGTTTCAGAAGCTTTTTCCGAAGAGATCCCGCTTTCTGTCTCCGTCTGGGACATGGTTTCCGTAATCATGGTTGTTGGTTCTTTGCTGTTGTGAAGCTTTCCATAAATCTGTATGCCAAGAAGTGTCAGCACGATCACACCGATCACGCCAAAGGCAATCAAGAAATAAATCAGATAATCGGAAAGCCATTCTTTAAAATCCTTCATACTGTCTGTACCCCTTTCTTTTTCTTCTGTTCTCCCCCAGATATTGTTTCAGAACAGGGCAGTAACCGTCTGAAAAACCAGACTGCTGCTGCCCCGCTTTTCTACTCTCCATTAGAAAAACTGCGATCCCATATAGCCGGTCACGCCGTCAATCTCCACTTTGTACCAGCCGCCCAGATCCTCCAGGAATTTCACGGTGATTCCGGCTTCCTTGGTTCCGTAAATCTCGGCATCCATGCTGGGACCTGCCCGGAAGTTGCATCCGGTCTTCAGAACCAGGTACACCGCTTCGGATTCGGCTTCACTTTCCGTCTCGGTCTGTGGCTGTGCCTCGGTCTGGACTTCCGTCTCAGATACCGCCTGGGCATCTTCTGTCTCTCCTTCCGCTTTTTCCACGGCTTCGGTGGCTGCTTCTGTCTCTGCCGCAGTCTTTGCAGATGCCTGTACGATCTTCTCCGCAGCTTCATCCGCCCATCCGCCGTCCGCAGTTTTTAAGGCTTTGTCTGCCAGCGCCTGAATTCCAAAAAAAGCTCCGGCAATCACCGCCACAGTCAGAAAGATCAGCAGGATTGGCTGAAAATAGCCTGCCGAATGACTGTTTTTTTTCATTGGTTCCTCACTCTCTGCTGTTGTTCAGCATATACAGCAGCGCATTGCAGATACAGGCCGCAATGTTGCTTCCGCCTTTTCTGCCTGCTGCTACAATATAGGGTGTCTCCGTTTCCATAATCAGCTCTTTGGATGCTACCACATTGACAAATCCCACCGGCACACCGATAATCAGCTCCGGAGAAAGTTTTTTCTCCTCAATGAGTTCGTAAAGACGCACCAGCGCCGTGGGAGCATTTCCGATGGCAAAGATCAGCGGAATCCCAAGAGATGCTGCTTTGTCCATGCTGGCTGTCGCTCTGGTAGTGCCGTTTTCTTTGGCCTTTCTGGCAACATCCTCATCGGACATAAAGCAGTATACCTCTCCGCCGTACCTTGCCAGTGCCTTTTTATTGATCCCGGCTCTGGCCATCTGGGTATCTGTCACAATGCTGGCACCGTTCTGAATTGCTTTTAATGCTTTTTCTACCACTCCTTCAGAGAAGCGCAGGTTCTTTGCATAATCAAAATCTGCACTGGTGTGAATGCATCTTTTTACAATCAGTTCTGTTCCGGGAATCAATGGAGTATCTCCCAGCTCCTGGGTAATGATTTCAAAGCTTCTGGCTTCAATCTCACGTGGAAGCACATTTTCCAGTTCTACTTTCATTTCGACACATCCTTTCCAATTCCTGCATTCAGTATCTCATAAATCTTTTCCATATTCAAGTGTTCTCTTAAACCTGCCGCCAGAATATCGTACTGCTGTTCTTTAAAGGCTGCAAAATCCACACTGGCAATCTGGCTGACATCAATATCTTTGATTCTTCCAATGGCTTTGATCACAGCGCCTGCCACTTCTTCTCTGTCAAACACGCCGTGGACGTAAGTTCCATATACATTTTTATAGTATGCTCCGTCTGCCTTTTCCTTGCCCTGTCCGCTTCCTTTTGCGTAATCGGTGATGTTTGTCAGGGATTTTACGCCTTCTTTTCCGGTGCTGACACCCATATGGATCTCATAACCTTCCAAGGGAACGCCGCTTAATTCGGAAAGGGTGCCTTCCACCGTTCCAAAATTTCCGGACACTCTGGTTCTGGTCTTGCTGCCTGCAAACACGGTATCCATGGGAAGAAGCCCCATGCCTTTGATCTGGCCTCCCGCCTCACATCCAAGGGGATCGCTTAAGGTTTCTCCCAGCATCTGATAACCGCCGCACACGCCGAAAATGATTTTTCCTGCAGCCGCTGCTTTTAAAACAGCAGCCTCCAGTCCGTTCTGGCGCATCCACAGCAGATCTTCCATGGTATTCTTGGTACCGGGAAGGATGATCATATCCGGATTTTTCAGCTCGGATACATGGCGGACATACCGCAGGGAAACGCCTTCCATGCTTTCAAAGGGATTAAAATCTGTAAAATTGGAAATTCTGGGAACCCGGATCACCGCAATATCGATAAGGCCCACTTCCTGGTTTCCATTGAAACGCTCTGTCAGGCTATCCTCATCTTCCACTTCCAGCTGCATGTAAGGCGCCACGCCAACCACCGGAATGCCTGCCCTCTCTTCCAGCATGGTAATGCCAGGGTCTAAGATGGTCTTATCTCCCCGGAACTTGTTGATGATCAGGCCTTTTACCATATCCCGCTCATCCTCTTCCAGCAGCATGACCGTGCCGATTAACTGGGCAAACACGCCGCCCCGGTCAATGTCTCCCACCAGAAGCACCGGCGCTCCTGCCATTTTGGCCATACCCATATTGACAATGTCATCCTGTTTTAAGTTGATTTCTGCCGGGCTTCCGGCTCCTTCGATAACAATGATATCATACTCTTCTTCCAGCTTGTGAAACGCCTCCATCACTGCCGGCACCAGTTTTTTCTTGTAGGCGAAATACTCTCTGGCACTCATATTTCCCAGCACTTCTCCGTTGACAATGACCTGGGAGCCCACGTCATTGGTAGGTTTTAAAAGGATGGGATTCATATAAACAGAAGGACGGATACCTGCTGCTTCTGCCTGCATGACCTGAGCCCTGCCCATCTCCAGGCCCTCTTCTGTAATAAAAGAATTCAATGCCATGTTCTGGGATTTGAAAGGTGCCACCTTGTAGCCGTCCTGTTTGAAAATCCGGCACAGTCCTGCTGCCAGCAGACTCTTTCCAGCATTGGACATTGTCCCTTGAATCATAATCGTTTTTGCCATTGCACACCAAGCCTTTCCTTTTCTATTTCAGCACCCTCTGGAGTGCTTCCAGAAATTCTGTATTTTCCTCTGGCAGCCGCACTGCAATCCGGTAAAACCCCTCTTCCAGGCCGTGATAATTGCTGCAGTCCCGGATCAGAAATCCTTCCTGCCGAATCTTTTCATCAAGCCCTTTTGGACCTTTGAAAAATACAAAATTTGCTGCCGGATACCAGGCCTTTAAGCCAAGGCTTAAAAGCCCTTTATAAAGCCTTTCCCGTTCTGTCTTTATGAGTGCTCTTGCTTTTTTCACATAAGTTTCTTCTTTTAAGGCTGCCACCCCAGCCTTTTGCGCCGGTATGGACACACTCCAGGGCTGCATCACTCTGTTCATCTGTTCCAGAACTCCGGCATTTTTACAGAGACCATATCCAAGCCTGAGGCCCGGCATGGCATAAAGCTTGGTAAATGCCTTTAGGACAAACAGATTTTCGGAGTCTGCCAGATAAGATTTCATGCTGCAGCTTTCCGGCTCATCCAGAAATTCAATGAAACACTCATCCACCACCAGAAAAATATGATGCTGTTCACACAGTTCCAGGGTTTTCTTTAAAAATGACGGATCCGGACAAATTCCCGTAGGGTTGTTGGGACAGCACACAAAGGCCATGTCCACATCTTCTGTCAGAAGGTCGAAATACCTTTTTTCCGGCACAAATCCCTGTTCTTCTGCCAGCTCGTACCAGCTGATTTCACAGCCGGCTCCTGTCAGCGCCTGTTCATATTCTGCAAACCCCGGCGCCATGAGAACCGCTTTTTTAGGCCTCAGAGCCCACACCAGGGAAAAAATCAGCTCTGCCGCTCCGTTTCCAAAGATCAGCAGTTCCTCTTTTACCTGTTCTTTCTCTGCCACTGCCTTTTTCAGAGCTCTGCAAAGCGGATCCGGATAGTTAGCCAGTTCCTTTCCACATGCCTGTACTGCCGCAAGGACACCTCCCGGCACCCCAAGGGGATTGATGTTGGCGGAAAAATCCGCCTTTGGCTGGAAGCTGTACACATCGCCTCCATGGATGAGTTTCTGCATCATGTCGTTCTCCTGCCTGTCTTTTTTCTTCTCAGGCCCCTATAAGCAGGCCGATTCCAAGCTTTAACACCATCAAAATCACCAGGCTTAACACCGCTGTTGCATACAAAAGCTTGTTGGCCCGTTTGATGTCTTCGTATTCCACCGGACGGATGTCATCCCCGATGGTTTTCTTTTTGTATAATTTTCCAAAATACCAGGCATCACCGGCCAGCTGCACATGAAGGGCACCTGCCATCACCGCCTCTGTGTGGGCAGAATTGGGGCTGGCATGATTGTAACGGTCTCTTAAATAAATCCGCTTTCCTTCTTTTGCATCCAGGCCTGCAAAGGGCGCTGCCGCAATCATCAGCCAGGCGGAAATTCTGGCGGGAAGATAATTCACCACATCATCTAATTTTGCCGCTGTTCTGCCAAAGTACAGGTATTTGTCGTTTTTGTAGCCTAACATGGAATCCATGGTGTTAATGGACTTATAGAAAAATCCAAACACCGCGCCTCCCAGTGCCATAAAGATCATAGGCGCAATGATACCGTCTGACGTATTTTCCGCTACCGTCTCCACGGCTGCCTTTGTGACACCTTTTTCATCCAGCACATTGGTATCTCTTCCAACAATCATGGACACCGCATACCGGGCACCTTTCAGATCCTTTTTTTCCAGCTGGTCATAGACTTTCATGCTCTCGTCTTTTAAAGACTTCGTAGCCAGAAGCTGCCAGCAGAAAATGCTTTCCAGAACCAGTCCAGCCGCCGGATGCAGCCAACAGGCCCCATACAGAAGCAGTGCTGGAACACCCGTGCCAAGTATCACTACAATGAGAACCGTCACCGTTCCTCCTGCCAGTTCTCCGCCGGATGTTTTGGGAAAACATTTCCGAATCCATTTTTCCGTCCATGCAATGAGATTTCCAATAATCCGGATGGGATGGTACAGAAAATGGGGATCTCCCAGAAGAAGATCCAGACAAAAGCCCAGGATCAGGGCAATAGCGGTACGCCACACAAAACTGCTCATCTTTCTTCTCCTTCCCTTTCAAGGCAGGCTTTTAAAAATCCTTCTGCCACCTGGGGACATGCATGATAATACAGATGTGGAAATCCCCACAGGCTTTTCCCCGTTCCATGAATGCAGTTCCAGTTCCGGCTGCTGCCAGGCTTCTTTGCCACAAAGTCTCCACCGCAGCTGGTGCTGTCAAAATAGTGGAACTCATGAGCCCGGATAGGTGTTTTCCCTGCTCCTAAGACACCCTCTTTTCTGGCACTTAATTCCACATAGCCAAACCTTGTAAGTTTTCCTGTATAAAAAGCCCGTCCGGAAATGTTTCCCGTTCCCTGGTACGCATTTCCTTTTAGATCCTCCATGGTCTCATGAAGGTACATAAATCCCCCGCACTCTGCCAGACAGGGCATTCCCTGGTTCAGCACATCCTGGATTTCCTGCCGCATGGGGGCATTCTCCTCCAGTTCTTTTGCATACAGTTCCGGGTAGCCGCCGTACAGCAGAAGGCCTTTGGTCCCTTCTGGAAGTTTTTTATCGTGAAGAGGAGAAAACGGCACCAGTTCTGCCCCAAGCTCCCGCAGCAGTTTTAAATTGTCTTCATAAATAAAACAGAAAGCCTCGTCTTTGGCAACGGCAATCACTGGTTTTTCTTCCCGGATTTTCTGGGCTTCCTGGGATTTCAGATAGTTCTCGATATTTTCCGGACACTGGTTTTCAATTTCCGGCGCTTCTTCTGCAAGGGAAATCAAACCGTCCAGATCCAGGGTCTGTTCCAGGGTGTCTGCCAGAAGGGAAAATTTTTTTTCCAGATCTTCCACCTCTTCTGGAAGCACCAGTCCCAGATGCCGGCTGTCCAGGGTCAGGTCTTTTAATACCGGCACATAGCCGTACACCCGTACATTCAGCTGCTCTTCCACCACTTTTTTCATTCTGGGATACAGCATGGGGGACATCTGGTTGAAAATCACGCCCTTGATATGTGGATGCGCTTCATATTCCAGAAAACCTTTGATGTAGGCTGCCACAGACAGGCTCATGCCCTTGGTGTTGACAATCAATACTACCGGCGTATCCGTCACATCTGCCAGGTCGGACGCGCTTGCTTTGGTACTGATGCCGCCCAATCCGTCATAATATCCCATAACGCCTTCCATGACTGAAATGTCGGTTCCTTCCGCTCCCTGTGCAAACAGGTAGCGGGTGGTCTCCCGGTCTGTAAAGAAGGTATCCAGATTCCGGGACTTTGCCTTCAAAACTCTGGAATGAAACATGGGATCAATATAGTCCGGCCCGCATTTAAAGGAGGAAACTCTTTTCCCTCTTTTTCTAAGTGCCGCTAAAATGCCGCAGGTAATCATGGTTTTTCCGCTTCCGCTGGCTCCTGCGGACAAGAGAAATCTTGGCTGTCTCATGACGGGTTCCCTCCTGTACAGGAAATTACATACACCGGATTCTGTCCCATCATCATATGATACCGTCCCAGCTCTTTTGCTTTGGCGACAGACACGGCTGCCACATCCGTTTCTTTTACCGGAAGGGTTTTTAAACAATCCAAAGCCTCTGCCACGGTTTCCAGGGCAATGGCATTGATGACAATGCGGACATGGGGATTTTTTGCAAGCACTACTTCCAAAATTTCTTTTAAGTTTCCGGAAGAACCACCGATAAACACATGGGTAGGCGCTGGAAGGTCTGCCAAAGCCTCCGGAGCCAGTCCCCGGATGATGTGCAGATGATCGGCTGCAAATTTTCTTTTATTTTTTTCCAGAAGTGCTGCCGCTTCTTCTTTTTTCTCAATGGCATACACCTCTCCCTCAGCTGCCTGAAGGGCGATTTCAATGGAAACCGATCCCGTTCCGGCTCCCACGTCATACACCACCGCATCCTCTGTCAGCTGCAGCTTGGATAAGGAAATGCTGCGCACCTCGCTTTTGGTCATGGGCACCTTGTCCCGCAAAAATGCCTCATCCTCCAGGCCATGGGTCACTACCGGATCTGCCTCTGGATTCTCTGCCAGTACCACGCTTAATTGTTCAAAGGACTGGTCTGCCAGCTCGGATGGGGTTCCCCGTCTGATCCTCTCTTCCTGGTAAGATAAGCACTCTCCCACAGACAGAACCACCTGATCCATGCCGTATTCCTGAAGCTTCCGGCACAGCGTCTGAATGCCGTCTTTTTCTCCCACCAGTGCAAAGACCTTGGGATAGCGTCTGATTTCACTGATTAAATTGGCTTTTCTTCCGTGGACACTTACCAGTTTCACATCCTCCCAGGAGGTATGCAGCTTTCCGCAGAAATACACCACAGAGGAAATGCCGCAGCAGATCCGGATATCTTCTCCTGCAAAGGCCTCAAACAGCTTTTTGGCTCCGCTGTAAAATCCAATATCTCCTGAGAGAAGGATGACTACTTTTTCATATTCCGGGTGGCTGTATACATAATCACGGATCTCTTCGGTTTTGTATGCAGAAAATGCAGGCTTTCCAAAACGCTCTGCTGCTTTTAACATCCGTCCAGCACCGATGAAAAGCTCTGCTTTCTGGCAGGCCTTTACCGTTTCCACAGTCATGCCGTCCGGATTTCCCATACCAATTCCCGCCAGGGTAATCTGCCTTTTGGGGGAAAGCTGAAAGCGTTCACACAAAAGCTTCCGCACTTCTCCTGCAGAATGTCCTTCTGCCTGCTCTTTTGGCCGGCCAATGAGAACTACTTTGGCCCCTGCTTTTCTGGCTGCTGCCAGCTTTTCCTGGAAACCGCCTTCTTTTCCTGCTTCTTTGGTCACCAGCCAGGAAGCCCCGATCTGGCGCAGAAGTGCGGTATTTAATTCTTCGGAAAAAGGTCCCTGCATACAGATCAAATTTTTTCCCACAAATCCCAGCTTTGCACATTCTTCTGCCACATTGGGGGTGGACAGCACTCTGGCAGTCACCCGCTCTTTGTAATCTGGGATCACCGTATATTTGTGCAGTTCCTTGCTTCCCGTAGCTGCCAGAATTTTTCCCGTGGTTCCTGCTAAAAACACAGCTGCTTCCTCCACAGAGTTGACAAAGACACAGTCACTGACATCCTCTCTGTCTGCCTCCCGCAGAAGCCGGATGTAGTCCCGCTTCACCTCTTTACAGGCTTTCTGAATATTTTCAGAAACCACTGCCGCATAGGGGTGGGTGGCATCCACCACGCAGTCTGCCTGAAGCTCTTGGATCAAATTTCCAATCTCTTCTGCATCCAGCCTGCCTGCATGAACTTTTAAATACGCATTTTCTTCAATCAGCGTTTCTCCGTACTCTGTAGCCACACAGACATGGGTGTTTACCTTCTGTCTGCTTAAAAATTCCCCAAGGCTTCTGCCTTCGGTTGTTCCTGCAAAAATCAGGACATTATTCATTTGCGTATCCTCTTGGCGTCACCATGCGCCCATTGATATTCCGTGTCTGAGAATTTCCGATAAATACGGTGGTAAACATATCCACCTGAGTATCCCGCAGCTCTTTTAAGGTCATCACCTGCATGGTCTGTCCGTCTCTTCCAATGCTCTGCACGGTTCCGCAGACCGTTTCCGGAGACTTGTGCTGCATCATCAGATCACAGGCTTTCTGCAGATAATCGTGACGCTTTCTGCTGGAAGGATTGTACAGGCAGATGACAAAGTCTGCTTCGGATGCACACAGAAGCCGTTTTTCAATTTTCTCCCAGGGAGTCATCAGGTCGCTTAAACTGATCAGGGCAAAATCGTGAATCAATGGTGCCCCCAGCACGGCTGCGCCTCCGGTGGCTGCAGTGACTCCTGGAATCACTTCTACAGAAATCTGTGGATAACCTTCCCCGATCTCCAGCATCAGGCCTGCCATACCATATACTCCGGCATCTCCGCTGCAGATCATTGCCACATTTTTGCCTTTTTCTGCCTCGTCAAACGCCAGCTGGCAGCGCTCGATTTCTTTGCGCATAGGAGTGGTAAGAAATTCTTTTCCAGGGAAATGCTCTTTTACCAGGTCCACATAAACCGTATATCCAACGATGACATCACAGGACTGCAGCGCGTTTGCTGCACGCATCGTCATCTGCTCGTATTCTCCAGGGCCAATGCCCACTACATAAATTTTACTCAAAGTCTACACTCCATTTCTCCAGGCACAGGGCAGCGGTTACCCCGTTTCCTGCTGATTTTTTCTGTATCATAGTTCCATACCCACTGGCGAGAAGCGCGCTTCTTTCGCACACATTGTCCACGCCGGTGATAGATTTTACAAATTCGGATGCGGAAAATTCTCCTTTTACCTGAAGGAGTTCTTCCGCAGAATAGGTTACAAAGGGAAGCTGGTATTTTTGGCAGAATGCCAGAATTCCCGGTTCTTCTTTTTTCAGGTCAATGCTGGAAACCTGTTTCACACTGTGAATGGACAGGTGGTTCCTCTGCAGCAGGGAAAACACTGCCTCTTCGATTTCTTTCTCCGGCTTTCCTTTTCTGCATCCAAGTCCCAGGGTCACAATCCTCGGAACCAGGTGCAGGGTATGCACAAAGGGTGTTTTCTCTTCGTTTAAGGAAATCACCATACCTGTTTTTCCATCAAAAGGCTCCCCGTCTTTTAAAATGGTCAGCTCTTCCGGAACAGACCCTTCCACTGGAAATTCGCTGAGCACTCCCACCTGCTTTTCATCCAGGATGTCCGCTGACACATGCTTGGCCTCTTTTAAGCTGCCAAGATGCAGGCCCTGCTTTTTAGCAAACACGTCCACGGCAAATTTGCCGTTTACATCCGTGGCGGTAGTGATCACCGGAATGGCTCCGGTGAGATTTGCCAGGGTGCCAGCCAGCTCGTTGGCCCCTCCCAGGTGGCCGGACATGAGAGAAATGGCAAACATCCCTTTTTCATCCATGACCACAATGGCCGGATCTTTGTCCTTGCTCTGGACAAAAGGGGCAATGCTTCGCACAGCAATGCCTGAAGCGCCAATAAACAAAATGCCTTCTTTTTCCTGAAACATCCGTCCGGTCCAGGCCTTTAACGGCTCTGTAAGAGGTGTCAGGCCCTGCTCCCCGGCATAAGGCTCTTTGCCCCAGGCTTCCACGTCATACCCTTCTCTTGAAAGGGCCTGGCACAAAAGGGCGTTCAGCCTGCAGCCTTTTGCGGTAAAACTGACCGCAGCCAGTTTTCGGCATCCGGCTGTCATTTTGATGCCTCGCGGAATTCTGTGGTAAAGGCAGGGTTGTACAGCTCAGAACGGTTGTAATGACTGTGGGTTACCACATCCCCAATGATCATCAGAGCGGTCTTGGTGATGTTGTTTTCTTTGGCAGTCTGGGCCAGGGTTCCCACAGTGCAGATAAATGCCTTCTCATCCTCCCAGGTTGCTTTGTAAACAATGGCTGCCGGGGTATCTGCGGTGTAGCCTCCCGCAATTAAACGCTCGGACAGCTGTTCCAGCAGACCGGTGCTTAAAAAAACTACCATGGTGCAGTGATGGGCTGCAAAGGTGGCAATTTCTTCTCTCTCCGGCACCGGGGTTCTGCCTGCCATCCGGGTGATGACCACGCTCTGAGAAACGTCCGGAAGGGTATATTCCAGGTTCAGGGCACTGGCTGCGCCACAGAATGCACTGACGCCCGGACAGTAATCATAGGTGATTCCTTTTTCATCCAGCACATCCATCTGTTCCCGGATCGCGCCGTAAATGCACGGGTCTCCGGTGTGAAGCCGCACAGTGGTCAGGCCTTTTTCTTCCGCGTCAAACATCACGTCCAGGACTTCTTCCAGGGTCATTTTGGCACTGTTGTACACCTGGCATCCCTCTTTTTTATACTCCAGAAGTTTTGGATTCACCAGAGATCCTGCATAAATGATCACGTCCGCCTGCTCCAGAAAATTTTTTCCTCTCACGGTGATCAGATCCGGTGCACCGCTTCCTGCTCCTACAAAATGAATCATTTCTTTTCACCCTCCTTTACAATAATCAGGGAATAATATCCGGCATTTTCCGGAATTTCTTCTGCATTTGCATAAATCTTTTCATCCGGCATTCCGCAGTTTTCGATCATCACAGCCTGTGCGCCGATTTCCTGCAGCGTTGCTTTTACTTCTTTCATTTTCTTTCCGGCTTTCATCAGCACCTTGGTTCCCGGAAGCCTTAAGGCTTCTTCAATCTGGTAAGAAGCCGGGATCACATGCAGGGGTTCTGCTTTTTCCACCAGTCCCATGTTCAGTCTGGCTGCCACTGCACAGAAAGAGGTGATACCGCTTACAATCTCTGCTTTTAAGCCTCTTTCCAGGATTTTTTTGTGTACATACAGATAGGTAGAATAAACCGTTGGGTCTCCCAGGGTAAGAAATACCACATTCTTTCCGTTTTTCAGAAAGTTTTCCACAATATCCGCCGCATGGGTGTGGGTTTCTTCCAGCACTTTGGGATCTTTGGTCATAGGCATGGGCAGTGCTGTCAGTTCTTTTTCTGCCAGCTCCGGCACTGCCTGCACTGCAATTTTATAGGCAACGGTCTCCTGGGGCATTTCCCCTGGAAACGCAATCACTTCGTTTTCTCTGATCAGACGTACTGCTTTTAAGGTCAGCAGTTCCGGGTCTCCCGGTCCGATTCCAAGACCATATAAAGTTCCTGTCATAGTTTTCTTTTTCCTTTCAAACTGTCTATTGTTTTTCCCGCAGGAAACGCTGAAGCATTTCCTGTGCTCCTTCTGTCTGTCCAAGCCATCCCTGATTGTTGGAAAAGAGAATGGCTTCTGTTGCAAGGGCACCGCCGCAGCGATGCTGGAGATAATAATGTACTTTTTCGATTACCTGTTCCATGGTTTTTTCAAGAAATCCTTCTTCCGCAAGAATATCCACGGCCTCTTCTGTGGTAATGGTATTCAGAAGCCTTCTGGCTGTATCCAGTCCCGCTCCTGCCCGTATGGCATGGGCACACATCAGTTCCGCCCTGGAATCCGCGCACCGGGAATGGGTGTTCATGATTCCTCCGGAAACTTTGATGAATTTTCCGATATGGGCAACAAACAGAATGCCTTTGATTCCTAAATTGACTGCAGAATCTAAAGTTTCCCCCACATAGTTGCTGCACTTCATGGAATCTTCTGAACGGATGTCCTCTTTGTTTTTGAGGAAATCCCGTCCATAATTTCCAGGCGTTACCAGAAGGTACTCTGCCCCGTTTTCATGGCGCATTTTCATCTCGGTACGGATGCTGGCAATCAGTGCATCTTCACTCATGGGCACCACAATCCCGCTGGTTCCAAGAACTGACAGGCCTCCTTCAATGCCAAGTCTGGGATTGAAGGTCTTTTTCGCCACTTCTTCGCCGCCTGGAATGGAAATGATCACCTGGATGCCTCCTTCGTATGAAAACTCGTCGCAGGCTTTTTCCACTTCCTGTTCGATCATCTGCCGCGGCACTTTGTTGATGGCCGCAGCACCCACCGGCTGCTCCAGGCCTTTTTGGGTCACCCGGCCGACTCCCCGGCCTCCGTCTATGTGAATACCCGGCTCCCTGCATTTTTTCACAGAAGCGTAAACCAGAAGGCCTGTGGTGGCATCTGGGTCATCGCCCCCGTCTTTTCGGATGGCGCAGGATACTTCCTCTTCACTTAAGAATACATCCAGAAGTGTCAGCGTCAATTCGATGCCTCTTGGCGTCATCAGCCTGGCATAGGAAAGTGGCTTCCCGCCCAGCAGCATCCGGGCTGCCGCTCCTGCTGCTCCTGCCGCACAAGAACCTGTCGTATATCCATACCTCATTTTTTTGTTGTCTTTGATAATAAAATATTCTTCCAGACCGGTTTTCATCTTTTCTGACACTCCCTTATGCTCCTCTTTTAAAACAGATACGCCAACTGTCCAAAAGCGTCAAAAACCGCCTCTGGCATCATGAAATATTATATTCGTTTCCCCAGGGGATGTCAACGAAAGAGCTTGCAAAGCAGAACAAAAGCCTGGGATTTTTTATTTCCCAGACTTTCACTTTCTTCTCTGTTCTGATTGATTTTTGCAAATTTACAGAATGCTATCCCGCTTGGTAGATTCCACCACTCTAGGCCTTTCTGCTTCTTCTTTGTCCCATGGAAGCACATCCCCAGGTTCTCTTAAATATTCCAGGATCTGCCAGATACCTTCTCCTGTGTAGGAGCTTACCCGGAAAATGGTCTCGCAGCCTGCCAGACGCAGCCACCGCTCTGCCTGATCCGGATCTCCATAAGGGGAATCAATCTGGGTCACAATCCCGATCACAGGCCTCGTGGACTGTCCCACAATGTTGGGAGGATACAGGGAATAGGGCTCCTCGGAATTAATCAGAAGGCCCACCACATCCGCTTCATAGGAGTACAGAGCCAGAGCACGTCCCAGGGCAGCATTTTCTGCATATTCTCCCGGTGTATCAATGACCACATCAAAGTGGTTCACATACTGGGTTTTGTGGTAATGGATGTTTTCTCCTTTTAAAGCCTGGCGCAGAGTTGTTTTTCCGCACTCACTGCGCCCCATTAAAATGATTTTTTTCATGATTTTCTCACGTCCTGGTGATTTCACAGATGGTAAAGCCCAGCTTTTCCCGAAGATATGCGGTGATGGCTGAAATCGCTGCCTCCACTTCAGCCACTCTTCCTGTGAAAATCAGTGTACCGCTGAACCGGTCAATGAAGCCCATGTCAATGTTGGCCGTCTTCATGGCAATATCTCCTGCAATGACAGAAATCTCTGCCGGGCTCATGCTGAGAATCCCGATAGCTGCTCTCTTATAATCTAGCTGCGGGTCCAGTCCCAGTTTTTTATAAATAATCGGATCCGGACTGGCAATCACGTGGGCCAGGGTCACCTGTTTGCCAGGAACCAGTTCCTGTATAATCCGCATTTTCTGCTCATTTCCTGAAGTCACATCATTCAGATCCATCTTTCCCCTCCTGAATCTTCATTTCTGCATACGTTTCCTGCAGACTGCCTTTTGTGCTGCTGTCTGCGTCATATATCTATGATACAACATAATCCAACATAATACAAGATTTTTATTTTCAGATGCCAGGGTCAAAAGCCTGAAACCACGATGTGCTCGCACAGGAGTGGTTTTACGGCTTTATGACCCGCCCCGATATAAGCATAAAAATGAAGCGCCAGCTTCACGCTATGCGCATATTTGACAGGGTGCTGTGTGCCAGTGGCACACCTTTAGCACCGACCAAAGCGGCAACGGAGAGGTGAGAATACGGAGTACGGAACAATCCGCAGGGCATTTTTTTAACTGTACATCATAATATTTCCCATTGCATTTTTCGCTTTCTTACACTACAATGAGAAAAAACATGCAAACAAAACCGATTTCATGGAAGGAGCGTGCATATTTATGGAAATTGCTGAAATGCTGGACGAATTAAAGAAAAAGGCGCTGGAGGATCCCCTCCTGCGCCAGGAACTCTTAGACACCCGCAAAAGCCCCACGCCTGTGGCCTCCTTCTGTGAAAAATGCCGCTCCTGCGGATACCCTATTTACGAAATGGACCTCATCGCAGCGGGAGAAGAATTCTACGCCGCCATGAAGCGCAGCACCAACGGCGGAGGAGAAAACTCTCCCATGCTGGATGGGGAAGATGATTTTTATGAATTGTTTTTTGCAGGGCTTGCATAACGTTGATTTTTTGAAATAACCACCTTCGAAATTTCTGAAGGTGGTTATTTTAACCTGTTTAACAGCATTTGATAGTGCCGCTGTCCTATGTGGCGCTCAGCACGCTGCAATCCATCAATGCATTCTCTAGCTTCCTCTGCAGTCAATTCCTGTTCCTCATATGCTGCCATGAGAATCCCTATGGTCCCCATGATCTGAAAACCCATTTGAGCCGATACTTTTCTCCCCTTTGCCTCATCCATCAATATCAAATCCGCTTTTAATTCATCTGTCAAGACAATTGCTTCGCTCTCTCCCTGATCAAGGCCTGTTGCTCTTTTCAATATGCTGGCAGATTCTGGATGATTGATAGATTTCACTTCAATAAACTTTTTCTTTTTGATTTGATCGGCTTCCAATTGAAATCTTTCATCCACTGTCAATTCATGAAATACTGCGTCTGGAATGAAAACTTTACCAAATAGTCTTTCCAGTAAATCCAAACGATTGATTTTAAGAAGTGATATCAGTGGCGTTGTATCAGATACAACAATCATACTGCGCTCTCCTTCTTTTTAAGCCGCCTGAAAGTATCTAACTCATCATCAAGTTCGTCTAATGTCATGTCAAAATAAGAATACCCCAGCTCATCATACAAATCAATCAGCTCAGATTTTCTAATCCCGAGAATTTCTGCCGCGCGGCCATGAGATATCGTCTGGTTTAATATATATGGATACAGCAGCAGCGCATTCCTGGTAAGTTCTGTTTCCGGGTTCACAGTTACCAAATATTTCGACATTCCTACCGGAACTTCAATGGTCACAGATTCTGTTGTTGCCATAAAAACACATCCCTTCTCTATTTTCACACATTCAAAAAACTCCTTTCTTGTATTATAGCTATTATTTCTGTTTTTCACAACTGCATTTTTTTAACAAAATAAGAGCATCCACACAGGATGCTCTCACTTAGTAGCGGAAGGGAGATTCGAACTCTCGACACTACGGGTATGAACCGTATGCTCTAGCCAACTGAGCTATTCCGCCATATTTAATTGGTATGGGGCCTATAGGGCTCGAACCTATGACCCTCTGCTTGTAAGGCAGATGCTCTCCCAGCTGAGCTAAGATCCCATGCTATCCAGTGATTCGTTTCTCTGTTGTTTTGTTCCGTGTCCCTCACTGCTTCATCATTATATAACGAGATTCTGGGATTGTCAACACCTTTTTTTATTTTTTTGAAGAAATTTTTTGATTAATTTCAATTTTTTCTCCATCAGGTCCAATAACCCCAAAAAGCCGGGCTTTTCTGGCTCCTGGCAGTTCTTTTTCCCGGATCACAAAGTCACTCAAAGGCAGTTTTTCTGCTTTTACATCCAAAAAAGTTTTTTCAATGTCCTCACAGAGCAGTCCTGCATAGGCAATTGGTCCGCCGTGCCGCATTTTCAGTTCTGTAAGGCCAGATCCGATCATCTGGAGAATTTCCAGCTGGAATCCATGATTTTCCATATAGCGGATCTGAATGCGTCCCTCTGGTGTCTCCAGATAACCTCCGCCGCACTCTGTAAAGCCAAGCTTCTCATAAAATACCATACTTCGTTTTAAATCTTCTACTTTCAGTGCCAGATGAGACCAGCCTGCAAGTCCCATCCCTGCCTGCTCCCCTGAGGCTGTTTCCTGATATTTTCCATGTTCTGTACAGAATTCCACCACTTCTCTTCCAGGACCGTTAAAATTGGCTCCCCACACGCCTGATGCGCCCAAGTGTTCATATACGGTGATTCCATCTGCTGTGGAACTGTGGAAAGTCATGCCTTTTCCCACTGCCTTTCGGACACTTTCTTCCAGCATGGGGACTTCCAGGGCATAATGATCCCATTTCCCCGCTGCCTGATTTTTCAGTTCTTCTTTTTCTCTTCCTGCCGGTTCTACCAGCTCCAGAAGCACATTTTTGTACGCCATCCATGAAATCTTCTCCATCTGGGGCATAACACGGACAGCTTCCAGCACTTTCTGAAAATTTAGTTTTTCTTCATACCATTTTTCCGATGCCTGCAGATTCTCTGTTTTTAACCCCAGGTGGGAAATTCCCATGATCTCTTCCCTAAGCCCCATATCCAATCCCTCTCTTCTTTCGTCTACCGCCGGATAGCAGTGGAGGTTTCCCAATCGGGAAACCTCCACCAGGCACTAAGCCACCCAAGCACTTCTGTGCCAGCACATCGCGCTCGGTGGCTTGTACCCCTTGTTCTTTCACTTTAAATAATACCGCACGAATTGCTCCGTGCTGCGCGCTCTCGCCCGTGAGCTTTTATTTGAAGTATTTTACTCCGGATTCGAAGATCTTCAGATCCTGCTCTCCGTAAATGTTGATGGCTACGGACTCGCCACGGCGCTCTACGTGAGCCATCTTGCCCAGGATGCGTCCGTCCGGGCTGGTGATGCCTTCAATGGCATAATAAGAACCGTTGACGTTACACTCTTCGTCGTTGATGCGCACCTGACCGTCCGGATCTACGTAGCGGGTAGCTACCTGGCCGTTTGCCAGAAGCTTCCGGATCCATTCCGGGCTGGCAACAAAACGTCCCTCTCCATGAGAAGCCGGTGTACAGTAGGTACCGCCAAGTTCTGCTCCTGAGAGCCACGGGGACTTGTTGGAAACCACTTTGGTGTATACCATTCTGGAAATATGGCGTCCAATGGTGTTGTAGGTCAGAGTCGGTGAATCCTCAGTCTGTCCAACAATCTTTCCATAGGGAACCAGTCCCAGTTTGATCAATGCCTGGAAACCGTTGCAGATACCAAGAGCCAGGCCGTCCCGCTCTTCAAGCAGTCTGGTCACAGCATCTTTGATCTTTGCATTCTGGAAGGCAGTTGCAAAGAATTTTGCAGAGCCATCCGGCTCGTCACCTGCGGAGAAACCGCCTGGGAACATAATGATCTGTGCCTGGTCAATGGCTTTTTCAAAGATCTCCACAGAATCCCGGATGTCTTCTGCTGTCAGGTTCTTGAAGACTTTTACATCCACTTCAGCTCCTGCACGTTCAAATGCCTTGGTACTGTCGTATTCGCAGTTGGTACCCGGGAACACCGGAATGAAGACTCTCGGTTTTGCCACCTTATGTTTGCATACATAAATGCTTCCTGCCTGATAGCAGCCATTTACGATGGAAGCAGAAGGATCCTCTGGTTTGATGGAAAGCTCTTCCTCGGACTGGGGTTCTGCGCCGGAGCAGGTCTTGAATACCTTTTCCAGAGTACCTTCCCATGCCTTGATGGCTTCCTCTATGGTAATCTTAGTATCGGCATACTCCAGTACCTGGTCTGCCAGCACTTCACCTACAACTGTGTAGGTAATGGACAGATTTCCAACCTGGTCTGCCGGAACTTCTGCCACGATATCGCCAAATCCCGGTGCAAACAGATCTCTGGCATCCACATTGTGCTCGATCTTCACGCCCATGTGGTTTCCAAAGGCCATCTTGCTCACAGCAGCTGCCAGTCCCATGCCATCCAATGCATAGGCAGATACAATCTTTCCAGCTTTTACATTCTCGAAGAACTTGCTGTATTGATCCATCACCTGATCGTAATTTGGCAGGTCATAAGCATCTTTTTCAATCTTTAACAGAACCAGTTTGTTTCCGGCTTTTTTCAGTTCCGGAGTGATCATGGTCTTGGAGCTTGCCACATCTACTGCGAAAGAAACCAGAGTAGGCGGTACATCAATCTCATTGAAAGTACCGGACATACTGTCTTTTCCACCGATGGAAGGCAGTCCAAACCGCATCTGTGCCTCAAAGGCTCCCAGCAGAGCAGCGAAAGGCTGGCTCCATCTGTGGGGATCTTCGGTCATTCTACGGAAATACTCCTGGAAAGTGAAACGGATCTTGCTGTAATCTCCGCCGCTTGCCACGATTCTGGCAATGGACTCTACCACTGCATATACCGCACCATGGTACGGGCTCCAGCTGGACAGATAGGGATCAAAGCCATAGGCCATCATGGTGACAGTGTCGGTCTTTCCTTCCAGAACCGGCAGTTTTGCTACCATGGCCTGGGTCTCAGTCAGCTGGTATTTTCCACCGTAAGGCATAAGCACGCTGCCCGCTCCGATGGAGCTGTCGAACATTTCTACCAGGCCTTTCTGGGAGCAGCAGTTTAAGTCTTTCAAGGTATCCAGCCATTTCTCTTTCACATCTGCAACATCTTTTTTGATAAAATAGTTGTCCTTCTCAGACGGAATGTCCACTGCAACGGCAGTCTCCTGATGAGCGCCGTTGGTATCCAGGAAAGCACGGGAAATGTTGACGATTTCCTTGTCTCTCCAGGTCAGCACCAGTCTTGGCTCTTCGGTAACGACTGCCACTTCCACTGATTCCAGGTTTTCTTCATTTGCATACCGTAAGAACTCTTTTACATCTGCCGGATCTACCACCACTGCCATACGCTCCTGAGATTCGGAGATGGCAATTTCGGTACCATCCAGACCGGCATATTTTTTCGGAACCTTGTCCAGGTTGATACGAAGTCCCGGTGCCAGTTCTCCAATGGCAACGGAAACGCCGCCTGCACCAAAGTCGTTGCATTTTTTGATCAGCTTGCTGACTTCCGGACGGCGGAACATACGCTGAATCTTCCGCTCTGTAGGTGCATTTCCCTTCTGAACTTCTGCGCCGCAGACTTCAATGGAAGCTTCGGTGTGTACCTTGGATGAACCGGTCGCACCACCAATACCATCACGTCCGGTACGTCCGCCAAGAAGAATGATGATATCTCCCGGATCAGAATTTTCACGTTTTACTGCTTTTCTGGGAGCGGCTCCCATCACAGCACCGATCTCCATACGTTTTGCAACGTAATCCGGATGATAAATTTCTTTTACATAGCCGGTAGCCAGACCGATCTGGTTTCCGTAAGAGCTGTAACCGTGGGCAGCACCACGCACCAGTTTCTTCTGGGGAAGCTTTCCTTTTAAGGTCTCTTTTACAGAAACGGTAGGATCTGCAGCACCAGTTACACGCATTGCCTGATAAACATAGGTACGTCCGGAAAGCGGGTCACGGATGGCTCCTCCAAGACAGGTAGCAGCACCTCCGAAAGGCTCGATCTCGGTAGGATGGTTGTGAGTCTCATTTTTAAAGTTTACCAGCCACTCCTCGGTCTTTCCGTCAATCTCCACCGGCACGACAATGCTGCAGGCGTTGATCTCATCGGACTCTTCCTGATCCTGAAGTTTTCCTTCTTTTTTCAGCTTCTTCATGGCCATGAGTGCCAGATCCATCAGGCAGACAAACTTGTCATCTCTGCCCTTGTAAATTTCCTTGTGGTCAGCCAGATACTCCTTGTAGCTGTCTTCCATGGGCTTTCTGAAATATCCCTCACCAAAGGCAACATTGGTCAGCTCAGTGGAGAAGGTGGTGTGGCGGCAGTGGTCAGACCAGTATGTATCCAGCACGCGGATTTCTGTCACAGACGGATCTCTCTTCTCGCTGTCCTTGAAATAATGCTGGATATGCTGGAAATCTTTAAAGGTCATTGCCAGATTCAGGGAATCATACAGCTTTTTCAGTTCGTCTTCCGGCATAGCTGCAAAGCCTTCGAAATATTTTACATCTTCCGGCTCTTCAAACTTTGTGATCAGCGTCTCCGGCTTTTCCATACCGGTTTCTCTGGAATCCACCGGGTTGATGCAGTGTGCCTTTACAGCAGCAAGCTCTTCCTCTGTGATGTTTCCTTCAATCACATAGGTGGTAGCAGAGCGGATGACCGGCTCTTCCTCCTCATTCAGGAACTTCACACACTGCACTGCAGAATCTGCTCTCTGGTCAAACTGGCCTGGAAGATATTCTACAGAAAATACGCTGGCACCTTCTGCCATGGGGAAGGTTTCATGATAGAGGGTATCTACCGGCGGCTCTGAAAAGACCGTCTTACATGCCTTTTCAAAAACCTCATCAGAAATGTTTTCCACATCATAGCGGATCAACACTCTTACACCTGTTACTGCCGGAATACCAAGATAGCTGTGAATCTCATGACGGAGTTCCTTTGCCTGAACGGCAAACTCCGGTTTTTTTTCAACATACACTCTTCTTACGCTGCTCATTGTTTCCTCCATTTGCTTTTAAGGCTGCCGCTCCACGGTTTTTCTCGTTACAGCCTCTTATTCTCGCTTTCGCATCTGTACTGCTTGACTTACCGTATTTCTTTTCAGACGTTGATCTCTGCTTTCATGCCAAGAATCTCTTTGTTTGCTTCCAGAACCGGATTTACCACATTCTTCAGGAAGTTCTCCACCTGGAGCGGTGCACGTCCCACATATTTGGAAGGATCCATGGACTTCTTCAGGTCTTCCAGGCTCATATTAAAGGCCGGATCTGCTGCAATCAGCTCCAGAAGATTGTTGTCTTTTCCTTCTACTTTGACATTCCGTCCTGCTTCCATGGAAAGAGTACGGATTCTCTCATGAAGCTCCTGACGGTCTCCGCCAGCTTTCACTGCATCCATCATGATATTTTCTGTCGCCATAAAGGGAAGTTCTGCCATCATATGTTTCTCAATGACTTTCGGATATACCACCAGGCCGTCTACCACGTTCAGGTACAGATCCAGGATGCCGTCAATGGCCAGAAAAGCTTCCGGAACAGACAGACGCTTGTTTGCAGAATCGTCCAGGGTTCTCTCAAACCACTGAGTAGCTGAAGTGATAGCCGGATTTAAGGCATCTACCATGACATACCGGGACAGAGAAGCAATACGCTCGCTGCGCATGGGGTTTCTCTTGTAAGCCATAGCGGAAGAACCGATCTGGGTCTTCTCAAAGGGCTCCTCTACTTCTTTCAGGTGCTGAAGCAGACGGATGTCATTGGAAAACTTGTGGGCGCTGGCTGCAATGCCTGCCAGAACATTCAGGACTCTGGTATCCACTTTTCTGGAATAGGTCTGTCCGGATACCGGATAGCACTCTTTGAAGCCCATCTTTGCTGCAATCATAGGATCAATCTTGTCAATGGTCTCCTGGTCTCCGTCAAACAGCTCCAGGAAACTGGCCTGGGTGCCGGTGGTTCCCTTGGAGCCTAACAGCTTCAGGGTAGAAATCACATGATCCAGATCTTCCAGATCCAGCATCAGCTCCTGCATCCACAGGGTGGCACGCTTTCCAACTGTGGTGGGCTGCGCCGGCTGGAAATGGGTGAAGGCAAGGGTTGGCTGGTTTTTGTAGGTATCTGCAAATTTTGCCAGCTCTGCAAGCACATTGATCAGTTTTTTCTTTACTAATTTCAGTGCTTCATTCATCACGATAATATCGGTATTATCACCTACGTAGCAGGAAGTCGCACCCAGATGAATGATGCCCTTTGCTTTTGGACACTGTACACCATAGGCATATACATGGGACATTACATCGTGGCGGACAACCTTTTCCCGTTCCTTTGCCACTTCGTAATTGATATCGTCTGCATGGGCTTTCAGCTCTGCGATCTGCTCATCGGTGATGTTCAGACCCAGTTCCTTCTCGGTCTCTGCCAGGGCAATCCACAGCTTTCTCCAGGTACGGAATTTCATATCCGGAGAAAAAATATACTGCATCTCTTTGCTGGCGTAACGCTCTGACAGGGGACTTACATACTTATCTGTGCTCATTTGTCGTACTCTCCTCTTATATCGTCTTTTGGTGGTTCCATGGGGTATTTCCCGGTAAAGCAGCCTGTACAGACAGGCAGGCCTCCTACCATCTCAGAAAGCCGTTCCAGCTTTAAGTAGCCAAGCGAATCGGCCCCAATGATCTGGCGGATTTCTTCGATGCTGCGGTTGTAGGCAATCAGCTGTTCTCTCACTGGAATATCAGTGCCAAAGTAGCAGGGCCATAAAAACGGCGGAGAACTTACACGCATATGGACTTCTTTTGCTCCTGCTTCTTTTAACATGCTCACAATCCGGTCGCTGGTGGTGCCCCGGACAATGGAATCGTCAATCATGATAACCCGCTTTCCTGCCACTGCGTCTTTCAATACATTCAGTTTCACCCGGACACTGGATTCTCTGCTGCTCTGCTTGGGTTTGATGAAAGTCCGGCCTACATAGCCGTTTTTCACAAAAGCAGTACCGTAAGGAATCCCGGACTGCAGAGAATATCCAAGAGCTGCAGCATTTCCGGATTCCGGAACGCCTACTACCAGGTCCGCGTCTACCGGAGAATCCATTGCCAAAAAGCGCCCTGCCTGGATTCTGGAATCATATACACTGACTCCGTCAATCCGGCTGTCCGGTCTGGCAAAATAAATGTACTCAAACACGCATCTTGCTGTCTCACATTTTGGAAGACACATGCTGGTATCAGACTGAATGCCATCTTTTGTGATGGTTACAATCTCTCCCGGAAGTACATCCCGGACAAAATCAGCTCCGATAGTATCCAGTGCACAGGTCTCAGACGTCAGGATATAGGCATTATCCCGCTTGCCAATACACAGGGGCTTAAATCCGTAAGGATCTCTGGCTCCCATCAGCTTTCTGGGGGACATGACCACTAAGGAATATGCTCCCTTGATTTTTTTCATGGCTCTTGCCACTGCTTCTTCTGCCGTCTTGGACTTTACCCGCTCTCTGGCAATGTGATATGCAATCACTTCCGAGTCTATAGTGGTCTGGAAGATGGCTCCTCCATATGCCAGTTCTTCCCGCAGTTCATTGGCATTGATAAGGTTTCCGTTATGGGCAAGGGCCAGGGTTCCCTTGATATAATTAAGTACCAGCGGCTGTGCATTTTCCCGGCTGCTGGCTCCGGCAGTTGAATACCGGACATGTCCCACACCAATGTCACCATACATGCTGGAAAGAGACTCCTCGTCAAACACCTCATTGACTAGTCCCATTCCTTTGTAGGACCGTACCTGGCCTTTGGGGCCGTTGGTGTCGCTGACCGCAATGCCGCAGCTTTCCTGTCCTCTGTGCTGCAGCGCGAAAAGTCCGTAGTAAATCGTGGATGCTACATTGTTTCCATCAAAATCATAGATACCAAAAACACCACATTCCTCTTTGAGTTTATCAAAACTCTCTGTCTGTTCATGTAAGCTGTTGTTCATCAGGCTGCCCTTTCTTTTGCTTTCTTACCGTTTGTTTCCAAGCATCACGTAAGTATAAACATACACGAAAAATTATAACGCAATGCTTTTGGGAAAACAAGCTGAATTTCACCGTGAAAATCACGGAAATAACGCCTTTAAGAACGGGTGCTCTTGTGATAGAGCTGTTTTAATTCCTCTAAGACCTCTTCCGCTTCTTCCTGGCTTTCGGGGCTGTTCTTTCCTGCTTTGGCATCTGCTTCCTCTTTTGCCTGGCTTACCGCCTGTGAAATTTTCTCCCGGACAGTCTCCGGAACCCTCTGCTCTTCCAGCTTCTTTTCATATTCTTCCGGGCTTAAACACAAAGACAGTGCCGTTAAATATCTGCGGTAGACCTCATTGGAGCGCACCATGCCGTAGGACTGCCACAGACAGTCTGCTGCCTCTTTATAAAGGAACATTCTTGCATAGGCTGCTCCCATATTGTTTAAAATAGACGCATAAAAAGACGCTCCCAGCTTTCCAGGGCCTTTTCTGCTTAAAATTTTCCGGTATTCTGACACTGCATTGGCATACATCTGATATTCCACCAGATAATCTGCTTTCAGCTTTTTCCGGAGGTCTTCCGGCTGAACCTCGATCTGTGCGATTTTTTCCTGGAGTTCTTTAAATTCTTCATGGGAAAGATAGCCGATCTCCTGAAAAATCGGGAGAATAAAATTTCCCACGCTCTCCTGCTTTTCCAGCTGCTCATACAGCTTCCGGTAAAGCCTTCCAAGTCCTAACTCATCCCGAAGCCAGTCACACAGGCCCTCGTTCATAATGGTCTCATCAATGAGATAAATATTTTTCTGAAGATAAAAACAAAGTTCTTCTATGGTAAAGATGTTGGTACTGATACTCTCTATATAGTAGGGATGCACCGCTTTTTTTACCTGGCATAAATGATAACCGCTCATTTTTGTCACTCCTTTTCGTATGCTCCCTTACAGCGGGATCACGGCTTCCCAGCGCTTCCCGCTGGACGGATACAGGTTTCCAAGGCCTAAATCCTCCAGGATAACTCTGCACCGGTCCTTTGAGGCAAATTCAATTTTCATGTGAATCCTTGTGGCCCGGTTTGGTCTTTCTGGCAGATCCGTCAGCGCAATGGTATGCGTCTTTTTGGTGCCGTTCATATGCACAGAACAGATCTCCACACAGTCTGTGTCATCTAAGACAAATTCACATTCACTTTTTGCCGCATACCAGTTCAGCCCTGCGGAAATCATGGGATAATACTCTTCGTTTCCACGGATCAGCATATTCATGCCAATGTTGTACTCCATCATGTCCGGTCCATGGTAAAGGTAATCTCCTTTTTTCAGCATCCCGCACCGCTGCATAGCGCTGTAGCAGGCTCCTTTGGTATACAGGTTCTGTCCCATAAACACATGGCGCTTCATGCACAGAAACGCCAGAGAATTCTTAGCCCACTCTCTGTCAAAGCCCTCTCCGATCAGATAAACACTTGAAAAGACCCTGCCGCGGAACATCTCCTCAGCCTGGTTGTAAAACAGACGGTCCTTTTCCTCTTTCCACTGCTCTTCACTTCTGCCGTTTCTGGCCTTTTCATCCACATAAATATGAGAAAATTCTTTTACAGTCACAAAAGCAGGCTTCGTCCGGCCATCCACATCCATTTCGTAAGCGGTAATCCGGTCTTTCTCATACTCAAAGAGGGCTGCCTGGTAATTCCACAGATCTTTCCGCTGATTTAACATATAATAGGCAAAGCTTTCTCTGTGATCCTGAAGATATACATTTCTCGCCGGAATCTGAAGCAGGGCCGCTGCTTTCCATACCGCATCTGCCCACACTAGACGAACCTTTTTCATGGTTACCATGAGAAAAAGGCTGTCCGGTTTTCCGGCTCCTGCCAAAAGCTTCAGGCACTGTTCCAGGAAATCCGCCAGAAGCCGGGGCCCATTTTCCCGCTCTCCTTCCACTGCCGCAAAGACTTCCCTGGGCGTTGGGATCTGATAGTCTTCCTCCCCCGCCGTCTGGCTCACTGTCATGGGCTCGCTGTTTTTGCGGCTGTAAAAGGTGATCTGCGAAAACTCTTTTCCAAGATCCACTCCCACTGCAAGTTCATTGAGTTCGTTTATCATATCCGCTCCTTACATCAGTGTAAAAATCTGTTTTCCTATGCATTCCTGTTCCCGGTAATCCTTGTAAAGACTCTGGGCTTCTTTCAGGTTCTGATCCAGAACTGCCCTGCTCATCCGGTTTAACAGGCCATATGCACCATTTTCCGCTCCCGTCTTTCTTTCTCCCGGCAGAAGCACCTGTTCCCCGGTCTCTGTCACGGTTCCCTTTTTCTCTTCCCGGAAGGTATACACCATCCGTTCTCCTTCAAACAGGGCCACACTTCTGACAAAAATGCCTTCGTATACATTGTTTAAACTCTCCCGGTATTCTCTGGATTTTTCTCCATTTTCCAGCTCATAATGGTAGGTCAGCCATACCGCAGCTGCCGGATCTGTCCGGTATTCCAGAAAGCTCTTGTCAAACAGCAGGAATTCTCTTAAAAAGTCTTCGCCAAAATTCTGGAAGAAGGGGAATTTTACTCCTGCCTGAGCATATTTCTCCAAAAGCTCCCTGGCAATTTTCTCCTGGAGCGGAGTTCGTTTTTTCATCTCTGAATAATGGCGCAGAAGTGCCAGACGTCCTGCCGTTTCTGTCAGTTCCCCGCTCTGTGCTTCTTTTTCCAGCCATGCAAACACTGCCCGGCCAGTCTTTTTGCCCCGCACAAAATACTCATAAGACATGAGATTTCCATAGGCTTTCAAAAGATGCTGCTTTCCAATATTTTTCCAGTAAGATTCGAAAATCTCCTCGGTTCCTGACAGACTGCATCTGGTAAACAGAACCGTCAGCATAATCTTTTCTTCCAGGCGGAAGGTTTCCAGTCCAAAGGTCTTTCCTGCTTTCCACAGAAGCTTCATGGTATCCACCGGGCCGTCGTAATAAGCCAGCAGATATGCCAGCACATTTTCATCGTATTTTCCCTGTTTGACACAGGAAATGCATTGTGCCGCCAGCATCTCATTCTCTGCAAATTCCAGGTTCAGCACCATTCTGCTGCACATGCGCACCAGCAGCTTGGGATCGATTCCTTCTGATCCATAAGCAGCAGCCAGGCTAAATGCCTGCTTTGCCATGCCGTTTAGAATCAGAAGTTCTATCAGTTTCTTTTTATCTGTCCGGACAAAAGGCTCTAAATCAACGGTTTTTAAATACTCACTTGCCTCTTCTCCTGGATGGGCATAATAATACGCCAGCACTTCTTCTCTTGCAGACTGCTTGGCCTTTTCCTGAATACCTGGAAGTCCTGGCAGCTTCTGATACAGCCGGATTTTTTCATCGTCCGTTTCTTCTTTTCCAAAATGTTCCAGTTCATATAACACCAGTCCTGGGGCGTCCGGTGAAAGCTTCCGGCACAGAGTAAGCAGTCTGTCATCTTCCATCAGCATCCTGGTCTCAAACGGCATAGCAGCCGCGTACCGGCGTCCATTCTCATCTCCGATAAAGATCTGGTAGTCCTTTGTGTAAAGCTGAACATAAGCCCTTCCATCCTGAAGGCTGACCTTCTGTTCTTTTTCCAGGTCTTTGTGACGCACAATGACGGTGCGGGCTCCTGGCTCTTTGCAGGTAACTTCCGCAGTAAACACTGCTTTTACCAGATTGTCTGCCATCCGTTTGGTAAGCAGCTGCTCTTCTGCCATTTTATCACTGATAAACGTCTGGTATAAAAGGGCCATATCTCTGCCAAACTTTCCATCGGAAAGCTGTGCTAAGACAAATTTTTCCATTCCATCCACGTAACTGGTGTAAGTATGGGGATCTGCTTCTTTGTTGCGCACCACATTGGCATACACGGATGCCTTTTTCTGGTGGCTTAAGGTATTATTATAGGAAAAATAAATGCGGATGATCTGCGGCAGCGGCTTTTTCCAGTCCTCTGGCAGGGACTCAATATAATATTCATACAGTCCTGTCAGGCGGATATCCTCTTCCACGCCCTTTTCAAACCATTTCAGGTACTGGGTTCCGCTTTGGTGGCCCTTCACAAGAAGGCTGCAGATCGCGGCTGTCAGACCCTTTCCCGGATATTTTTCCCAGCACTGGCATAACACGTCATACAGCACTGAACCAAAGCTTCCTGCCCTGCCAGTCAGTTCTGCCAGCTGCATCACCAATTCTGCATTGATCAGGTCTTCCCTGCACATAAAATGCAGCACCTGAATGTCAAATGCGTCCAGACGGCGCAGCAGCAGCGGAGAACGCTCCAGTACCTGGGCTGCCTCCAGATATAAAATCCGGCTGCGGCATCCCCTCTGGTACTGTCTGCGGATGGCTTCCAGTTTTTCTCCCGGATGCCTTAACAGCTGCTCATCCAAATACAGCAGAATCCACTGGAAAAGCCAGACCTCCGGCTGTCTTCTCTGCAAATCCCGGATGCGTTCTTCTACATAATCCACATATTCCCGGTCTTTGTGGTAAAATGTAGTCAAATACAGATAATATCCCATAATTTCCGGCGTAGACAGACGCTCTTTGTGCTGCTCTAACATCTCCAGCTCCATACAGGCCTTTTCGTCCTTGGCAGCTGCAAACAGCAGCTGAATATGGAACAGGCTCAGCATCACATCTCTGGCCCTGCCGCCCTGACACACTGCCAGGGCCTTTTCCGACCGTATAATCCAGTCATTCAAATCTATTTTTTTCAGACGGAACGCCACATAGGCCTTTTCCAGTTCCGCAAACTGTTCTTTCCGCTCTTTTCTTCCCGGGTCCTTTGCATGATACTCCGGAGCCTTTGCCGTAATCTCAATGGCGGTGCTCCAGGTATCTCCCTGAATCAGAATCCGTCCATAATTGTTTCCAGGATGCATCCTCGCCGGGTCCACCAGATAGCGCAGCTGGTAGCTGCTGCCGATGAAATCCTCCGGTGTGACAATGGGGCGTTCAATCCAGAGAAACGGGGCATCGGAAGACACATCCAGCCGGAAATATCCCCAGGTATTTTTGTTTAAGCCAATACTCTCCTGAACCGACTGGGTAACCAGGCCAAAATCTGCCTTCTCTTTGTCAGTCTCAATATTCACTGCTTCTTTTGCCCCTGCAGCTGTCAGAAATTCTTCCAGGCTGCGGCTGCTGACAGACTGTGCCATCAGTCCCTGATACAGCGGCAGATACTGCGGTGCGTCTTTTTCCAGCATCTGGGCAAATTCCGGCGTCACAAACAGCTGATACGCTCTTTGAAACTCCTTCTTTGCCAGTGCCGCAAAGGCTTCCAGGCTGTCAATGGATTCTCCCATGGCTTTTACCTTTGGCTGTTCCACCTGGATTTCGTAAGGCAGCCGGTATTCTCCAATGCTGGAGCAGATGGTAAACGTCCCCTTCAGCACATCTCCTTCTTCCATGCCTGCCGTGTCTGCTTCATAAAAAATCTTTGCAGAAATTCCTGCAAATGTCGCCGGTTCAAATCCCATACGGGGACTGGAGGAATACAGAAATCCCTTCATTTTTTTCTGAGTCGGATTTTCCATGGTAAAAAAGCTGCGGAAATTTTCTCCTTTCCGTACTTTTCCCGTGATCTTCTCCTCTTCAAAAAGCATCTCCGGCGTTTCATATTCAAACTTTTCATTCAGTAACTGGTCAATTCTTCGTTTCAAATTTTTCACCTGTATCTTTTTCTGCGTTTCGATAGTTCTTATTGAGTATACCACTAAGTTCCATTCCCATGCAACCCAAACCCAAAAGAAGACCCCAGACTACTCCAGGATCTTCTTCAGCTCATCCATAAATGTATTAACATCTTTAAATTCCCGGTATACCGAAGCAAACCGGACATAGGCCACTGCCTCCAAATCTTTTAAGCGGTCCATCACGATTTCGCCGATGACTTTGCTCTCAATCTCCCGCTCTTCCCGGTTAAAAATCTCGGTTTCCACTTCATCAATCAGATCATTGATCTTCTGCACCGGGATGGGACGCTTATAGCAGGCCCTCAGCACACCCGCCTCGATTTTGGAACGGTCATACTGTTCTCTGGTCCGATCCTTCTTAATCACAATCAAGGGGATCGTCTCCACCTTCTCATATGTTGTAAACCGTCTTCCGCACTCATCACAGAGACGCCTGCGCCGTATGGAAGCATTGTCATCTGCCGGTCTGGAATCCACGACTCTGGTACTGTCCTGTCCGCAAAATGGACATTTCATGATGTTATCCCCTCCTTTTCTGTTTTTGAGTATAGCGAATCCCGCAGGGCCTGTCAACGCATATCCGGTCTTTTTTCTGCATATTCTTTCATAAAATCAGAAAAAAGGGAAGCCATCCATGCGCCTGTCCGAATTAAGGCAGAAAGAGGTCATCAATATCTTTACCTGCAACAGCCTTGGCTGTGTCTGCGACGTGGATTTTGATGACAGAAACGGCTGCATCCGCTTTCTCATCATTCCCGGCCCCGGACGTTTCTGCGGGGTCTTTGGAAGAGATACCGAATTTTTTATTCCATGGAATTCCATCCGTCAGATTGGAAAAGACATTATTCTGGTGGAAATTGAAGAAAAGAAATGCGTCCGGAAATGTGAATGAAATTTTTCCTGAAAACACGAAAGTGCTGCCCCGTCTGGAGCAGCACCTCTATTTTAAAGGAGAAAGTTATGAAAAAGTTTTATAACAATTTGTTCTTGTTACAAGAAATAAAATACCCCAAATTTGTGGCCTTAGTATGAAGAAAAATTGAACACTCTGTGTTCTGTTTGTAAACATATCCAGTTTCCTTTCCTTGACAGATATGGTATAATTCTCCTTAAAATTACAATTTGCTTTGGGAGGCGCCGGATTATGGCAGCAGACATGACGAAGGGCAGGATTATGCCCCAGCTTATCAGTTTTACCGTTCCTTTGGTTCTTGGAAATCTTTTCCAGCTTACCTACAATGCAGCAGATTCTATGATTGTCGGACGTTACGTCGGGGACAGCGCCCTGGCCGCAGTAGGCACCGCAGGCCCGATTATGAACCTTGCCATCTTATTCATCAGCGGCATGTGCATGGGCGCCGGCATCCTCATGAGCACCCAGTACGGTGCCAAGGATTTTGATCGCCTGCAGCGGCAGATCAGCACCACCCTCCTTGGCGGTCTGTTCTTCTCCTTATGCGTCACCATTGCCATGCATTTTCTTGCCATTCCCATTCTGCGGCTGGTCAATGTACCGGAAGATCTGTTAAGTGAAGCCTCTGGCTACCTGCGCATTATCTTTACCGGACTAATCTTCACCTTCATCTACAATTTCCTTGCAAACACCCTGCGTGCCTTAGGAGACAGCAAGACATCCCTGTATTTTCTGATTATCAGCGCCGCCCTGAACATTGCCGGAGACCTGTTATTTGTGGCCGTCTTTCACATGGGTGTCAACGGCAGCGGTATCTCCACTGTTCTCAGCGAAATGCTCTGCTGTCTGTGCTGTGCCATTTATATTAAGAAGAAAGTGCCTCTTCTCTGCCTAGGAAAAAAATGGCTGGTCTTCGACCGTTCTCTGCTTTTGAAAACCATTTCTTACAGCATCACCAGCGCACTCCAGTCCATGTGTGTCCAGCTGGGAAAAGTTTTTGTCCAAACTGTCGTCAACAGCCAGGGCGTTGCTTTTATGGCAGCCTTTACCGCCATCAACCGGGTAGACGATTTCGCCATGACCCCTCAGCAGAACATCGCCCATGCCAGTACCACCTTCATGGCACAGAATCGGGGCGCCAAACAGTGGAAACGCCTCCGCCAGGGCTTTTTAAACTCCGTCTTCATTCAGGCCGTCTACACCATAGCCGTGTCTGCAGCCGTTTTCCTCTTTGCCACACCCATTATGCAGATGTTTGTGGGCAAAGAATCCACGGAAGTGATTTTCCTTGGAGTCACCTACTTAAAGCTGATCTCCATTATGTACATCATGCCGGCAGCCACCAACATTATCCAGGGATTTTTCCGGGGCATGGGAGACTTGAAAATCACTCTCATCAGTACCATTACCAACATGTCCTTCCGCTTCCTCTCCGCTTATCTCTTTATCCGGATCTGGGGCGGCGGGTTTGGAAGTCTTGCCTGGGCAAACTTCTGGGGCTGGATCGCCATGATGGCACTGGAAGTTCCCCTTTTCATCCTTCACCTTCGCAAACTTCCAAAGACAGATATCTCTGTTTCCAGATAATCCGCGCTGCCGGACGCATAGAAAAACAGGAGCCATATCTCTGCTTTTTCAAGCAGGACACAGCTCCTGTTTTTCTATGATCGGAGAATTGGCGCCCTTAGCACCTTATTCCCTGGCAATTAAATGGTACGGAAGTGCCACTACCAGAACTCCTCCTACCATATTACCAGCAGTCACACACAGCAGATTGTAAAGATATCCACCAATGCTTACGCTGGCTGTTCCCGGATTTAACAACCCTACAGCCATCGTAGTCATATTTGCAATGCTATGTTCAAATCCGCAGATCATGAATGTGAAAATACAGCAGAAGATCATGATCAGTTTCCCGGATTCCGATTTCATTTTGGTATTGCACCAGACTGCCATACAGACCAGGGTGTTGCAGAGAATGCCTTTGCAGAACAGCACCAGCGGTGCAGATGTCATCTTCTTTTCAGCGGCTGCTGCAAACAGCTCGCCCACTGTACCAGTTGGAACACCGGACAGCTGATAAATGACCACTGCAATCAGGCTTCCCACAAGGTTTCCAATGTAAGTCACAATCCAGATTTTTACGATCTCTCCCCATCCAAGCTGCCTGCGGAATCCTGCTGCTCCCAGTACGAAATTGCTTCCTGTAAAAAGTTCTGCACCGCACATCAGTACAAAACTTAATGCCACTGCAAAGGAAGCAGAGTTCATAACTTTCTGCATGGGATCTCCCGCCTCAAAAAACGGTGCGGAAATTCCAATGCTGATAAATCCGCCAAAAGCAATGAATAAACCTGCCATCATGGAAGATACAAAAAATCCCAGCGGATTGTTTTTTAAAAGACCTGCCTTCGCTTTTGCGCCGCTGCAGACAGAAAGATATGCCTCCTGAAACATAACAATTCCCCCATTTCAATCATTTCATCGTATGCCAAAGGCTGGCCCTTCAGCGGTATCCACCAGCTTCCGGACCAGCCTCTGATCGTCAGAATCTATTTTTTATTTTCCAGTCATTAGAACAGACCAGTGATCTTTCCTGTCTCGTCTACATCAATTCTCTCAGCAGCCGGAACTTTCGGCAGACCAGGCATGGTCATGATATCGCCGGTCAGCGCTACGATGAAACCTGCACCGGCAGAGATTTTCAGGTTACGGACAGTGACTTCGAAATCCTTGGGTGCGCCCAGTTTGGTCGGGTCATCAGATAAGCTGTACTGTGTCTTTGCCACGCAGATCGGGCAGTTGCCATATCCAAGAGCCGTCAGCTGTTCTGCCTGTTTTTTTGCCTGTGCTGTCAGAACAACACCTTTTCCTCCGTAAACTCTCTTTACGATGGTATCCAGTTTTTCTTCGATGGTACCGTCCAGCTCGTAGGAGTAGGAGAAATCGTTGGGTTCTTCTACCAGACGGATCACTTCCTCAGCCAGGGCAATTCCGCCTTCGCCGCCCTTTGCCCATACTTCGGACAGAGCAACGTTTACGCCCAGCTCTTTGCATTTTCTTTCTACCAGGTCAAGCTCTTCCTTGGTATCGGTCGGGAATGCATTGATGGCTACTACGCAGGGCAGTTTGTATACATTCTTAATATTGTCTACATGTTTTAACAGGTTCGGAAGACCTTTTTCCAGAGCTTCCAGATTTTCGTTGTTCAGCTCAGCCTTCGGAACACCGCCGTTGTATTTCAGTGCACGGACAGTGGCTACGATCACAACTGCAGAGGGTTTCAGACCTGCCATACGGCACTTGATATCCAGGAACTTCTCAGCACCTAAGTCAGCACCGAATCCAGCTTCTGTGATGGCATAATCTGCCAGATGCAGAGCCATCTTGGTAGCGATTACAGAGTTGCATCCATGTGCGATATTTGCAAACGGACCGCCGTGTACGATGGCAGGTACATGCTCCAGAGTCTGTACCAGGTTCGGTTTTAAGGCATCCTTTAACAGTGCTGCCATAGCGCCCTGTGCGTTTAAGTCACCAGCGGTTACCGGTTTTTGCTCAGAAGGTTTGCCATAGGTATAGCCCACAACCATTCTTGCCAATCTGTTCTTCAGGTCTGTGATATCACTTGCCAGACACAGAACTGCCATGATCTCAGAAGCAACGGTGATGTCGTATCCGTCTTCACGGGGAACTCCATCGGTTCTTCCGCCAAGTCCGTCTACTACGGAACGAAGCTGACGGTCGTTCATATCTACACA
This sequence comes from uncultured bacterium, assembly GCA_905214955.1. GTDB lineage: Bacteria > Bacillota > Clostridia > Lachnospirales > Lachnospiraceae > Limivivens. The sequence continues at coordinate 11,220 of CAJMON010000003.1, read as the reverse complement.
TCTTCTCCAAGTGATCTTTCTCGGGTCAATGTTTAATGCATTTCCCTGGAAGATGTGGTTGTCAACCATAGCTGCCAGCAGGTTGTTTGCTGCGCCGATGGCATGGAAGTCACCGGTGAAGTGAAGGTTGATATCTTCCATCGGAACAACCTGTGCATATCCGCCGCCGGCTGCTCCGCCTTTTACACCAAATACAGGTCCAAGGGACGGCTCACGAAGGGCTACCATCACCTTTTTGCCAAGTTTCTGCATACCATCTGCAAGACCTACGGTAGTAGTGGTCTTTCCTTCTCCTGCCGGAGTCGGGTTGATGGCTGTTACCAGAATCAGTTTTCCATCTGGAGCTTCTTTTTCACGAAGCAGATTGTAATCGATTTTTGCTTTATATTTGCCGTACTGCTCCAGATATTTCTCATCAATACCTGCTTTTGCAGCAATCTCGGTAATCGGCGCCATGGTAGTTTCCTGTGCAATTTCAATGTCTGATTTGTAACCCATTGTAAAAAATCTCCTTTCATAGTTAACTGACATACCGCTTAACGGCGGCATCACCATGCATGAAAGTCAGCTGTTACGTGCCTTTGGCAATCTCACAGCTGCCGCCGAATTCGTAATCCGGGCTCCCGCCCTGCTTACTTATACGGCTTAGCCTGTCCGATATCCAGGAATCCGCCCATGCAGGCATGACTCCTTCCTGGCTGCCAGACTGGACTTTCATGGTAAGTAAACGTTTTACAGCCTGCGCATATGCAAACTATTTTTATGCACATAGTCATTTTTCTACCTTTTTTCAGTGGTAGTGTTCTAAAAAAGGGTAAAAAAATGCTGCGCACCATTTTGGATGAGATGATAAGAGTATGTGCTCATTTTCTTTCATCCAGAATTTACGCAGTAGCGGAAGCGATATTATAACGCGGCCAAGCCTTCGTTCACAGGAAGTCTCCCCCTCCTATGACACTTTACGCATAACATCTACTCTACCTCAGAATAACTGATTTGATTAGTGAATGTCAAGACGTCTGACTCGTATGGATCATCCCACTGTTTTTCTCTTGTGGACCTGCATCACTCATACGTTAGTTTTACTATACAACATTTTTTCTCATTTGTCAATAGACTTTGATAATTTTTTGTCACAGTTAACGTTTTACCACCTACAAAAATTAGGTTTCCTCATGTTTCAAGGCTCCAAAAATGCTTCATGATGACGTTACGGAAAGAAAGTTCGCAGGATGCTGCCGCGAAGACCAGCTGGTGCCGGAAGCCAAGCAGCTTTCCCGTGTCATAGCGAAGCTTTCCTTTTGAGGACTGCGCGAATTTCCACCATCGAGCACATTGTCCGAGCCGAAGGCGAGTTTTTGCAAATGATAGAAAATGAATGCGCGGACCGAGAAGAAAAAACGTAGCACGCCACGGAAATTGCCTGGATTCTGATGCCAGCAGATCATAACTTTCTACAGTTTTCTTTCCATTCTTATGCTCTTGTCGAACTAGAAAATCTATGCTACAGTCTTTATAAGATGACCAGGACAAGTCCAAAACCACGATGTGCTTACTCTGGAATGTTTTTATGGCCTGTCCTGATATACGAATGTAAAAGGAGGATTTTCATGTTTTCAAAGTACAAGAAACGTTTTCTGCCACTTTTTCTTCTATTTTTCTCTCTGTTTTTCCCCATTCTTTCCGTCCAAGCGGCGGACAGTCTGACCGTGCATTTTCTAGATGTGGGGCAGGGGCTTTCGGTGCTCCTGCAAAGCAACGGACACTATGCGCTCTACGACGGCGGGGACAAAGATCACTCCTCCAGGGTGGTTTCTTATCTCCAGGATGCCGGTGTTTCTTCGCTAGATTATGTGATTTCTTCCCACTATGACTCCGACCATTTAAACGGACTGGTTGGTGCTTTATATGCTTTTCCTGTGGAACAGGTATTGGGGCCGGACTACACCAGAGATACCTCTGTGTATCAGTCCTTCGTAAATGCTGTATCCAGCCAGGGACTTTCCGTCACCCACCCGGATGTGGGCAGTACCTGGAAACTTGGAAGCAGCACCTTTACCGTCCTGGCTCCAAACTCTTCTTCCTATAATAATAGCAACGACTATTCCATTGTACTGAAAGTATCTCTTGGTTCGGATTCCTTTCTTCTGATGGGGGATGCAGAAAGCACTTCCGAGGAAGAAATTTTAAATAACGGACTGGATGTTTCCTGCGATGTCCTCTGCGTGGGCCACCACGGCAGTGCCTCTTCCACCACCTGGGATCTTCTGGAACAGGCTCTCCCGGAATGGGCCGTCATCTCCTGCGGTGTCAGCAATGACTACGGACATCCCCATTCCGAAACCATGGAAAAGCTGGAATCTATGGAAATTTCCGTTTTCCGCACCGATCTTCAGGGAGATATTACCGCTTTTACCGATGGAAACGGCATCTACTGGAATACCGATCCCTGCAACGACTACTCTTCCGGAGACTCAACTTCCTTCTCTGAATGTGACAATGCTTCCAGGGAAAATACCGAAGTTTCCCAGGCCGTTTCCGCCGGCACCGATTATGTGGTCAACACAAATTCCGGCAAATTTCACGTACCCTCCTGCCGGTACGCCGATGAAATCAAAGACTCCAACCGGCTGGACTATACCGGAAGCAGAGACGAGCTCATCTCCCAGGGCTACATTCCCTGCAAAGTCTGCAACCCGTAACCGCAGGCTCAGTCGTCTCCAGAAATCAGCCACTCTCCGCTGTGCCAACATTGTTACGTTGGCGCCAGGAGCCATTCACCACCAGCCGCTGTCAGAACCCAGGCAGGTTCCCGCGTCATAGCGAAGCTTTCGTTTTGAGGACTGCGCGAATTTCCGCCACCGAGTACATTGTTCGAGCCTCATGCAAGTTTGTGCGAATAGTGGAAAATGGATGGGTGGACTGAAATCTTTTCGACAGCGTCCTGCGAATTCCGGATGCAGCTGTGCCCTTCTTTTTTTTCGTTCTTGACAATCTTTCCTCCTATCCGCTATAATAATACTTTGTAACAAGCGGATATGGCGGAATTGGCAGACGCGCTGGTTTTAGGTGCCAGTGGGCAACCGTGTGGGTTCGAGTCCCACTATCCGCATGGTCAAAACCGGTTTTTCCGAACCCATGATAAATATGCTTATCTAAAAGGCTGCTGCTTCATAGATGATTCCCATCTATTCTGCAACAGCCTTTCGTTTTATTTCTTATTCATTTTATTTCTTATTCATTTTATTTCTTCCGAATCCACACTTCTGATACCGTGCACCCACCCTTGGGATCATAGGTCTGCCAGGTCAATGTCAGTTTTCCATCCTGATAAGCACTCTTTGGAAGCGGATACGTATATACCGGATCAGGATCCGTTCCATTTTTAAATTTAGGCTCCACGCCGGTCTGGATCAGCTCTTCTCCTGCCCACATCTTAATATGGAACTGTTTTCTGGGACGCAGCAAGTCCGGATACGTAACGGATACCTCATAACTGCTCTCCGGATCCAGTCCTTCAAACTCTGCCCTAAGCGGTGTTCCATACAGACTTCTGGCACTGTGTGTCCATCGGATAGGAATGGGGACTTCATCGTACCATCCAATAGATTCATAAATTCTCCGGATCAGCCAGGAATTATGGGCCATCAGCGGACTGCGAAGGAAACATGGATCCTCCGCAAAAGAGAAGGTCTTTTTCACATGCGTAAATCCTTCAAAACTTCCCAGATGTGCATAAATTCCGCCTTCTCCTGGATTGCAGCGGTTTACAATCTCCTTGACTGCCTTGCACTTCTCCTCTTCTGTGGAAAGTGCTTTCACCCGGTTTAATTTCTGGTGCAGATACTGGAAATCATTCAGCGCCATATTTAACGTATCCAGCCAGGCCCCTCTATCCAGGTTCTGTCCTTTGTGTCTGGTAGTGGTCAGCTGAATTTTACAGCTCTCATACAGATCATCTGCCAAACGCTGCATCTGATACCGTTCTTTCACGCCCACCGGCTCCAGCCAGGTTTTCCGCAGAATGCCAAGTGCATTTTCCACCCGCACATCTGCCAGCTCTTCCGTCTGCAGGGCTTCATAGGCTTCTTTTTCCAGCTTCTGATCATGAGCATAACGCAGTTTGGTCTGGTAATCTCCCAGCACTCTCAACAGCAGCATCTGATAACGGAAATTTTTCTTTGCAGCCGAATCTGCCTTTTCATCAACTGCCATCATCTTCTCATAGAGCCGGTCAATGTTGGTATTTTCCAGGATTTTCCCCTTCCAGCTGTCTTCTAAGGAAAGCATGATTTCAGACGCTTCTTCTGTCAGATCCGGATCCATCAGGCAGCGCACATAGTCTCTCACTGCCTCTTCCACCGGCCGGTCTTCTTGATAATCCAGGCTCCCCCAGATCATTTTACTTACATCGTCATGGATTCCCTCTGAATACGTAATGGACCCAAGCACATATCCCTTGTGATAATCATGGATCACTTTAAAAGCATAAGGTCTGGTATTATAAGACTCTCTGCCCAGTGTATAGGCAAAAGCTTCATCCCAATCCGGCACTTCAAACTGGCTGCTGATGTTGTGAGTCACATCCGGATAGCTGCGGATGGTTCCCTTATAACGCTCTGGCAGTTTGTCATACATCTCTTTGATGGTATCCTGCTCCCAGGGGCCGAAACAAACACCATACAGCCAGTCCGGTTCTTTTTCCACTTCCTCATAAAATTCTTCATACCAGTGTTCTTCTGGTGAGAAAGACTGAGGTGCCAGCCAGACTTTTGCGTTTGGATGATACCGGTGCAGAATCTCTGCGGCTGCTTTGGAGGCCTGGAACATTTCTCTTGGCGGAAGATCTCCTGGATCCCCTGCGGGAATCAGCAGACCATCAATGTAAGGCACAGCAGAAAAAATCTTTTCCCGCTCTTTCATCTCTTTTTCAAAAATCTCTCCCTCGATGGAAAGGCTGAGATATGGATACCACACATAAACATCCATTCCATAGGAATGCACGATTTTGGACAACTCAATCATCAGTTCAAAGGGATCCCTTTTAAAATGAGCGGAATACAGATGATCATCCGTTCTTGGAGGCAGAAGTTCAATGGAATTGGAACCAAAAATCAGAAGATCCCGGATATAGCGCTCGTACTCCACTTCCGTCCACGCCGGGCAGGTGTTCTGTTTGTCACGGTAGCCAAGCTGGTGGCCACGCATTTTATAGGACGGCACAATCCGGATATTTTTCAGCTCTTCAGAAAATTCCAGTTTTCCCGGTTTGATACAGGATTTCCGGAGAATCCAGGATACTCCATACAAAAATCCCCGTTTGTCTGAAGCGAAAACCTGTACGACATCTCCCTCTCTGACTAAAGAAAATTCTTCCAGCTGTAAACTGGCATCAGTTTTCAGATAGATGATTTTTTCTTCTGTCTCAGGATTTTCATGAATCCCGCTTTTGGAAAAAATTTCGTCTTTTAAAAAATTTGCAGCAAAAAGAGCATTTTCGTCTTTCTCTGCCACGATCCGGTATTCCTTGGAAAATGTGTCTTTCATATCTGCTCCTTTCTCTAGAGCGTGTTTTAAAAATCATTCCTGCAATTTGCACGCCCCACTTTGCGTAGAATTTGGCTCTCATTCGGTTGACGCAGCCTGCTTCCTCATTCAGGCAAAATCTCCCACAAATTGTGACATACATCTTACAGAAAGCATTTTTAAGACACGCTCTAGCAAAGAAACTGCCGACCCAGTCGGATACGGCAGTTTCTCGTTTGTTTATTGTTCAGTTTCTCAATTTCTGATCCTTATTTTGTTCTTGCATATGCGTCGTTGAAGATCTGCTCCAGTTCTTCCGTTCCCTGAGACTTCAGAGATTCAACCAGGCTTGCCCAGTCATCCATAGAAGATTTCCCGGTAATGAAGCCATCAATTTCTCTGTCGAATACGTTGTTGATATTGGATTCCAGTTCTGCAATGCGGGAGGTCTCTTCCGGTGTAAACGGCGGCCATGCCGGGCAGAAAGTGATCAGACCTTCTTCCGTCCATGCATTGATCTGTTCACCATTTTCAACCATGATCGGATCTGTGATCTGTGCATCCAGGCTCTCATCTACGTACTGTGCCAGACCCTGAAGCCCTAAACCAAGTTCTCCGCGGACAGCTGCTGCTACGTCGCTTGCTCCTGCACAGGAATCAACCAGATCCTGGCTGGTAACGATGGTGCCGTCTGCATCTACGGTATAATCGGTTCCTTCTTCACCAAAGTTGGTAATCATTCTTCCTTCTTCGGTGTACATCCAATTCAGCATTTCTACGATTCTCTCCGGATACTTGGTTCTGGAGCTGATCACGCTGATGTTGTTTGGCCAGTCTTTTTCATAGCGGTAGCTTCTTACGTTTCCGTCTTCGTCAGCCATAGGCTCAAGGATGTCAAAACGTGCATTTTCATCAATCTCTTTTAATGCAGGATTGTATACACGGCCTACGAAAGAGTTGTTGTCATAGACGCTCATCATCTTTCCGCTGGAAAGTTTCTCGAACATATCGTCTTTGGTCATGGTTGCGTAATCCGGATCCAGCAGACCATCGTTGTAAGCGTTCTGCAGGAATTCTACAACACGGGTAAAGTTTTCAGAAGTCGGTCCGTATACATAAGAGTCGGTTGTTGGCTCATAATACATACCACGGTTCTTCTGGAACAGCGGGAATCCGCCGCTTCCCAGTGCATAGGCAAATGCGCCGATCAGATAATTGGTGCCGTTTCTGGAACTGAATCCATACATATCTGGATGTTTCTCTTTAATCTTTAACAGATCATCATAATATTCCTGGAAGGTAGTCGGTTCTTCTACACCGATCTCATCTAACAGGTCTGTACGGATGGCTACCATGGAAGCAACTCCGATACGGTTGTATTCACATTTCTGGAATCCATATAAGTTTCCGTCAGACTCCGTCTTCTTGGTCTCAGTGATACGGTCGTCTGCATACATGATGTCGAAATAATCCTGCGCATAATCCTTATAATCGTTCAAATTTAAGAACATTCCCATAGGAGCGTATTTCAGCACTTTTTCTACAGAAACACCACCCAGGATATCCGGCATCTGTCCGGAAGCCAGCACGGTTGACAACTTAGTCTCGTAGTCACTGGAAGGAATCGGCTGCAATTCCAAGTTAATATTAAATTTCTCTTTGATGTAATCATACACATAGCCCTCTGTTGGAAATTTCTGTGTGCTGGCCTCACTGGTCATCATGGTGACGGTGATTTCTTCAGAGTGGTCCACTTCTGCTGCGTCTGCGGAAACACCGCCCAGACTTCCTGCAGTACCCATTGCCATGATCACTGCCATGGACATTGCCATTACCTTTTTCAACTGTTTTTTCATTCTTGTTCTCCTTTCTACTAAAAAACGTATGGTTACGTTTTATGTTCTCACTCACGCTGCATCAGCCTTTGACAGATCCTACCATAACACCTTTCACAAAATACTTCTGTACAAAGGGATAGATCACAAGGATCGGTAAAATGGTGACGAAGATTACTGCGTATTTGATGTTCAGTCCCATGGTTGCCATATCCGTTGCGGCAGACATGGACTTTGACAGTGCTGCGTCTGCCCCCAGCACGATATTTCTTAAGATCAGCTGCATGGGGAATTTCTTTCTGTCATCCAAGTAGATCAACGGCTGCAGCCACTGGTTCCAGAAACCAACTGCGTAAAACAGAACCATGGTTGCCAGAACAGCTTTGGATAATGGAAGGACCATTTTTGCAAAAATCGTCAAGTCATTGGCACCGTCCAGCTTTGCCGATTCAAACAGTTCTTCCGGAATATCTGCAAAGAAGGTTCTCATAATGATCATGTACCATACATTGATGGAACCCGGAAGAACGATGGCCCACATGGTATTCATAATACCGGTGCTGCGGACTACCATATAGTTTGAAATGATACCTGCATCAAAGAACATGGTGAACACGACAATTCCTGTAAAAAGTCCTCTTCCATAAAATTCTTTTCTGGATAAAGGATAAGCACACAGGGCTGTCATGGCTACTGCAATGAACGTACCAATCACCGTATACAAAATGGTGTTTAAGTATGCCCGCGGAACATATTCATTGGTAAGAACTGCTTTGTAAGCTCCAAAGTTAATACCCTGGGGCAGAACAGTGATATCACCTCGCAGTACAGCATTTCCATCACTGATGGATACAATAAACATGTAATAAATTGGATACAGCACCATGATACACATCGCAAGAACAACCAATGTCACGACAATCCCAAAAATGCGGTCTCCTGGAGATACTTTTTTCTTCTTTTTCGTCTTTGTCATGCCTGCTCCCTCCTACCAAAGGCTTGTCTGCCCAACTTTGCGCGCTGCTTTGTTTGCGGAAACCACAAGCACAAGTGCTACAACTGCCTGGAAAATACTAACTGCAGAACCGTAGCTGTAGTTTGCTTCCATCAGACCACGGCGGTAAACATAAGTGGAAATCACGTCTGCTGTCTCGTAAGTTGCTCCTGTGTACAGGAGAAGGATCTTTTCATATCCAACGGTAAGCAGCTTTCCAACGGTAAGCAGAAGCTGAATAGAAATTACCGGAGCAATTCCCGGAAGGCTGACATGCAGCAGCTGTTTCCATTTGCTTGCTCCGTCAATGGAAGCTGCTTCATAAAGCTGGGAATCTACACCTGCCAGTGCTGCCAGGTAAATGATGGAGCCCCATCCACAATGCTGCCAGATTTCAGAGATGACATACACCGGACGGAACCATCCCGGCTCCATTAAGAACTGAATCTTGCCAATTCCGACTGCTTCCAGAACCTGATTCACCAGTCCTTCGTTGGAAAGAATTGTGGTAATAAATCCACATACAACGACCGTAGATAAGAAATATGGCATATAGGAAATGGTCTGTGCTGCTTTCTTGAAGTAATGTCCTTTGACTTCGTTGATGAGAAGTGCCAGAATAATGGGTGTTGGGAAATACAGAAGCAGCATCCAGATGTTCAGCACAATGGTATTTTTCAGGATGTTCCAGAAGTAGGGATCCATAATGAACTGCTTAAAATATTTCAGTCCAATGAACTTGCTTCCTGCAAATCCTAAAAATGCGTTGTAATCGAAGAATGCGATGCTTAACCAGCCCATGGCTCCGTATTTGAATACGATAAAATACAGAAGAGGAAGTGCAAACAGCAGGTATAAGTAACGGCTTCTGTACATTCTCTTCCACACCTGGCTTCCCTTGCTTCCAGAGGGTGCTGGTGTCGTTGTTTTGAGTTTCTTCATAAAACTCATCCTCCTTCTTCCCAGATTACATCCGATTCTCCATCCGTTCCGAAAGATCTCTCAGCATCTGTACTTCTTTTTTAAAGGTTTCTGTAAGTTCGTCTGCATTTTTTACTCTGCAGTATGGTTTGATGGGAACACCTTCCAGAGAAAGGTAATACTTTGCATTAACCGGATAACACTGACGTTCAATAAGGGCTGACAGGGTCAAAAACTCAGAAAGCTCCGTCATATCTTCTTTTTCATATCTGTCATAAAGAATCCGATACAGCCTTGGATGCATATTCGCCATAACTCCACAGTATCCGTATGCGCCGTCTTTTAAGGACTCCAGCAGGGTAGCTGTATTGGCATTGTACAGTTTTAACCTGGTCCCTTTGCAGATCTCTAATTTTTCCCGGATCTGGTCTGCATCGCAGCAGGTATCTTTCAGAAAATAAAATCTGCCGGTGGATGCACACCATTTGGTGACTTTGGGAGTCATCACCCGTTTGTAGGGGAATGGACACTCATACAGGCCAAGATGTACCTTTTCAGGAAGATGCTCCAAAAGATACTGGGTATTTTTTATCCACACATCATCGGATTCTTCCTCTTTTGCCATCCGGTTGGTAATCAGAATCACTGCATCCACTCCAGTGGCAGCCACTTTGTTCAGCTCTTCGATCTGATCTTCCACAGAATCTGAAATGTGTCCGGAAGCGATGACCGGAACACGGCCTGCAGCATACTCTTTGACTTTCGCTGCTGCCGTTACCCGCTCTTTCAGAGTCAGCTTGAACATTTCACTGGACTGGCATACAGCAAACAGGCCATCCACACCATTTTTGATGTACCATTCCACCAGTTCTTTCAGTGCTGCGTAGTCAACCTGATTTTCTTCGGTAAAGGGAGTAAGCATTACCGGCCACACTCCTCCAGGAAATCTTTTTTCTTCCATGTCTCCTCCTTCTGTTCTCTATTAAAGAACGTCGTTCTTTTTTCTGTTGTTTTAAAAAACCGTTTCCCACGGTCTTTGAAATTCTAACGGATTTTTTTATAATCTCTTCTCGATTTTACTCACAGTCTCTTTCAGCTTTTCTGCAAATTTTAAAATCTGTTCTTCCCCAAACCGAAGAGAAGGACCGCTGATGCTGATGGCTGCTTCTACCTGATGCTGCTGATTGAAAATCGGCATGGCCACACATTTGATTCCAAATTCGTGTTCCATGTTGTCAATGGCATAACCACGTCTCCGGATCTTTGCCAGCTCTTCTTTCAATTTCACCGAATCCGTAATCGTATAATCGGTACAGGCTGTCAGCTCTTTCTTTAAATATTCATCCACTTCTTTTTCCGGAAGATAAGCCATCATCGCTTTGCCTATTCCCGTGCAGTACATCGCTGCACGTTCTCCCATGATGGTCCGCATCAGGCTGAACGCCTCTTCCGGATAGGTAGAGTTTACATAGATCACTTCGTCTTTATGGGGCACTCCCAGGTACACCCTTTCGCCGCTCCAGTTGGACAACTCCTGCATATACGGAAGCGCCACATTTCCTACAATGAGTTCATCTCCAAGTGCATGACACAATGTATAAATCGCCATACCCAGACGGTACTTTCCGGTTTCTTCATCCTGCCTTAGATACTCCATCGCCGTGAAGGTGGACAGAATGCTGTGTACATTACTCTTATTCAGATCCAGATACTCGCTTAACTCTGTTACGCCCCAGGTGCTCTTCTTTGTAAAGCAGTTTAAGATATCAAGTGCTTTCTGAAGGCTCTTTACTTTGATTTCTTTTTCTGTATTCTCTGCCATGCCGCCTCCTGTTATGTAATACAGAACGTTGTTCTTTATTTATGAACTAATTCTAGCACATTCTTCATTTTGAATCAATCCTACAGTTTTCCTATTTTTCCATTCATATTTTTATGCATTTT
>CAJMON010000002.1 GCA_905214955.1 uncultured bacterium | reverse complement strand
CATTTGGCCGCTTTTGTGCAAAATCACGAAAAAGCGGCCTTTTTTTATACGTTAGAAAGCAGTTTTCAGAATGCAGAGGGGTGAAAGAAAAAGAAAAAATTGACAAACGACAAGAAGAGGGGTATAATGATACCAACGTGTTAATAAAAATGTAACATTTCTTGAAAGGAAGTTATTATGAAAAAATACGTAAATGGCCTTCTTGCGGCAGCAGCAGTTGGAGTCCTTTTCGGTGCGCCCATGAGTGCGGATGCTGCGTGGCAGCAGAATACGGACGGAACTTATTCCTACTATTCAGGGACAACGAAGCTGAAAAAACGCTGGATTGGTGATTACTATGTAGATAAAAACGGATGCCTGGTGACAAACCGCTGGATTGGTCAGTATTTCGTAGGCGAAAATGGAAAATACATACCCAGATTCAAAGGCGGCTGGTATAGGATCGATGGAAAGGTTTACTATTACCTTCGTTCCGGAAAGAAAGAGACAGGTCTGTTCAAAGTAAAAGGAAAGACCTATCTGGCAGATGCAGATGGTGTAAGACTTTCCGGGTGGCAGGAAATGAATGGAGGTCGGTATTATTTTCACAGGCGCAGCGGTTATATGCTGACCGGCACCTGGAAGATCTCGGGAGAGTATTATTATTTCAACAAAAAGACTGGAAAACAGCAGCTTGGCTGGTACACCAACTCCTTAAAACGTACTTACTATTTCGATCTGGAAACAGGAGCGCGGAAATCCGGACTTTGCTGCATTGATGGAAAGACCTACTATTTTAACAAAGACGGCATCATGCAGAAGGGCTTTGTGACACTCGAGTCTGACAGATATTATTTCAATGAAAAAGGTGTCATGCAGACTGGCTTCCAGAAGATCGAAGATTCTTATTACTATTTTGATGAAGATGGCCGTATGCGGACCAATGACAACGTTACCGTAAATGGAAAGACCTACAGCATCGGCAGCGACGGTATCTGCACGATAAAGGTGCCAAACGGTGTGGCTGTTTCCGATGTGATGTTGTTCTTTACCGTGTATGAGAGCGGTTCTTCTGCTTCTTCTCTGGTGGGATATTCTCAGACAGGCGGAGATGGTGGAAATGCATGCGGAAAATATCAGTTTGATTACCGCTATGCACTGCTTCCATTCATTAAATATTGTTATTCTTCTGATCCCACCGCATTTAAGGAGTTTAAGACCTTTGCCCGGTATACAGACGGACAGAAAGGACTGCTCCAAGGAAATTCAAAGCTCTACACTGCATGGAAAAAGATTTACAGACGAAATCCAGAACTGTTTAAAGCTTATCAGGATTCCTTTGCAAAGCAGCAGTATTATGATGTGACAGAGCGGTATTTAAGCAGCCTGTTCGGCATCAGCATTGCAGGACGTCCGGATGTAGTGAAAGGTGCAGTATTCAGCTACGCAATCCAGCACGGTTCTTATTCCGCTGCCCTTGCAGTAAAGAATGCAGGCATCAAGAACAGTACCTCAAACAAGACGTTTCTCAATAAATTATATGCATACCGCATGTCTCAGTATCCTGCTTATTACAGCAGATATACTTCTGAGAAAAACGCAGCACTGAGACTGCTGTAAAGAAAGAATATGAAAAGCCTGTTTTTCCAGGAGATGCTTCTGGTTGGACAGGCTTTCAAAATGAAAGAAATACAAAATAACAAGAAAAGGACAGAAAAAACCTATGATGACATTGGAAGAAACCTTAAAAGCCATTCAGTCACCGGATAAAGAAGCTATGAGACAGTGCCAGGCAAGATGGGACAGTATTGCAAAACCTCTGCACAGCCTTGGAAAAATGGAAGATTACCTGATTAAGATTGCAGGAATCACCGGCAGCAGCCAGATCAATCTTGAAAAAAAAGCATTAGTTACCATGTGTGCAGATAATGGAGTGGTAGAAGAGGGGGTTACCCAGAGCGGTCAGGAAGTTACCGCCATTGTGACAGATAATTTTCTCACCGGCCAGGCAACAGCCAGCATTTTATGCAAAGCAGTGGGTGCGGACATTTTCCCGGTAGACATCGGGGTGGCAGTGGATACCAAAGCCATCAACCACAAAATCGCCTATGGTACAAAGAATATGACTAAAGGACCAGCCATGACCAGGGAAGAGGCAGTGCGTGCCCTGGAAGTGGGCATTCATATGGCAGAAGAATTGAAAGAAAAAGGCTACCGGATTTTAGCTACCGGTGAAATGGGCATTGGAAACACCACCACCAGCAGTGCGGTTGCGTCTGTCCTGTTAAACAGAACTGCAGAAGAAATGACCGGAAGAGGAGCTGGCTTAAGCTCTGCAGGCATGGACCGGAAAGTGAATGCAATCAAGAAAGCCATTGAAGTGAACCATCCGGATCCGACAGACGGCGTGGACGTTCTGGCAAAGGTGGGAGGATTTGACTTGGCAGGCATGGCTGGTGTCTTCTTAGGTGGAGCTGCCCTTCATATTCCCGTGGTGATTGACGGATTTATTTCTGCTGCTGCTGCATTGGCGGCTGCTGCCATCTGCCCACAGGTAAAGGATTATATGCTGGCAGCCCATTTATCCAAGGAACCTGGTGCAAAACTGATCCTGGAAGGCCTTGGCATGGAAGGGGCTTTAAACTGCGATATGTGTTTAGGAGAGGGTACCGGTGCCGTGACATTGTTCCCGATTCTGGACCTTGCCTGCACAGTCTATCAGAGCATGAGTACGTTTGTGGACATTCAGGTGGAGCAGTACGAAGAGCTGAACTGACAAAAGAACGTACAGAAAGGGAACGAAAAAGGATGTTTCTTGTAGTGACGGGGGGAAGCGGAAGCGGGAAATCTGCTTTCGCTGAGGAGCAGGTATGCAGATGTAAGGCCAGAAACCGGATTTACATTGCAACCATGATGTGCTTTGATGAAGAGAGCAAAAAGAGAATTGTCAGGCATCGGATGATGAGAGCAGATAAGCAGTTTGAGACCATTGAATGCTTTACTGGCCTTCGACATGTGCAGATCCCGGAAGATTCCGTGGTTCTTTTGGAATGCATGTCAAATCTTACAGCCAATGAGATATACGCAGAGAATGGAGCAAAAGAAAATACTGTAAAAGAAATTTTAGAAGGAATTAAACATTTAAAAAGTCAGGCAAAAGACCTCATCGTAGTGACAAACGAGATCTTTTCCGATGGTATCTGCTATGATCCGGAAACAGACCGGTATCAGCAGTATCTGGGAAAGATCAATCAGGAAATGACAAACATGGCAGACGGGGCAGTGGAAGTGGTTTATGGAATTCCTGTCTGGCTGAAGGGAGAACAAGAGAGCCTATGAATTTGATAAGGAGTTTTTTTATTGCGTTTTCCATGTATTCCAAGATTCCCATGCCGCGGACAGACTGGACAAAAGAGGCTATGAAATATGCCATGTGCTTTTTTCCGGTGATTGGATGTGTGATCGGTGCTCTGCTGTATGTGTGGGGTATTGTAGGAGGCGAAACATTCGGCTATGACAGCTTTTTCTTTACTTCTGTGTGCGTACTGCTGCCAGTGCTGATTACTGGTGGCATTCATCTGGACGGTCTGCTGGATACATCAGATGCCTTAAGTTCTTACAAACCCACGGAAGAAAAACTTCAGATTTTGAAGGACTCCCATGCGGGAGCCTTTGCCATTATTATTGGCATCTGTTATTTTATTGCAGATATTGGTGTCTATTCCGAACTCACCAGACGGGCACTTCCTGTGCTGGCGTGTACCTTTGCTATGTCCCGGTCTTTTAGCGGACTTTCGGTTGTATCCTTCAAAATGGCAAAAAATACAGGTCTGGCTGCCACTTTTTCGGATATGGCCGTAAAAGGCAGGGTAAAAATCACCATGCTGGTGTATCTGGTATTGATTGGTGGAGTCATGATCTATCTGGATGCGCCTCTTGGAATACTTGCAATTTTAGCGGCTATGATAGATTTTTTTGCATATAGACATATGGCTTACAAAAAATTTGGCGGCATTACCGGAGATCTGGCAGGATTCTTTTTGCAGACATGCGAGCTTCTCATGGCGGCTGCTGTGATTCTTGGGGCACGTTTTCTGGGATAAAAGGAGGATGAAGAAATGCTGTTGATCATTGGTGGAGCCTATCAGGGGAAATTGGAGTATGCCTGCAGCTATACCGGACTTGCACCGGAGGAATTTGTGGATGGAAGCACCTGCAGCTTGGAAGAAATCCTGACCTGCAGGGGAATGAATCATTTTCATGAATATGTCCGCAGACTTTTAAAAGAAGGGAAGGACGTTTCTTCTCTGGCTGAAACGATTTTGCAGAAAAATCCGGACATTGTTCTGGTTTCCAATGAAGTGGGCTATGGGATCGTCCCAATTGACAAAGAAGAACGACAGTTTCGGGAAACCTGCGGCCGCATCTGCTGCAGCCTTGCAAAAGAAGCCCAGGTTCATCGGGTGATGTGCGGAATTGGAAAGGTGCTCAAACCATGAGTGACGGAAAAGAAAGAAGCATTGTACTCTTAAGACATTCCATCACGGCAGGGAATCTGGTTGGGCGCTATATTGGCACCACCGATGAATCTCTGTGTCCGGAAGGTATCCAGCTTTTAAAAACGAAAAAAATGCCGAAGGCGGAACTGGTCTATACAAGCCCTATGAAGCGCTGCAAAGAGACAGCAGCACTTTTGTGGCCTGGAATCTCTCAGAAAATCATCGAATCTCTACGGGAATGTGATTTTGGTGAATTTGAAAATAAAAATTATAAAGAATTAAATGGAAATCCCAAATACCAGGCCTGGGTGGACAGCTGCGGGGTACTGCCTTTTCCAGGAGGCGAAAGCCAGGAGCAGTTTCGTCTCAGATGCCGAAATGGTTTTTTAGAAGCCGTCAAAGATATGGAAGAACAGGATATCGAAACGGCGGCCATGGTCTGCCACGGGGGAACCATTATGAGTATTTTAGAGCTGTGGGGTCTGCCAAAAAAAGATTTTTATGGATGGCAGGTAAAAAATGCAGAAGGATTTTTTATTAGACTTCCGGGTGACTGGAAACCGGGAAAGGCATTCCCTGCAGTTTCACTGTAAAAGTCGAACATATGGTTGACTTTCAAAGAATGACTGTGTTATGATAGAAAACATGAAAGAGAGATCAAAAAAGACAGGAATCACGAAAGCAGACAAAGGACTGGCAGCAGGGATTTTTCTTGGTGCCCTTTGTCTGTGGGCAGGACTTTTTTTCCTGCGAAGCCCTGGAACCAGGGCAGAGATTACCATTGACGGAACAGTATACGGTGTGTATGCTCTTGATGAGCCGCAGACCATTGATACGGGAATCGGAAATATTCTGGAAATCAAGGATGGACGCATCCGTATGATCGATGCGGACTGCCCGGACCGCTTATGCATCCATGAAGCGGCAGCCAGCAGGACAGGGGAGACCATTGTCTGTCTGCCCCATAAGCTGTCAGTACGGATTTTAGGGGGTGCCCCATCGGAGTATGACAGCATTTCAGGATGATGCCAGTGGCACACATTTAGCATCGACCGGAGTGCCTGCGCAGATGTGGAAGTACGAAGTACGGAACAATCCGTAAGGCATCTTTTGACCTTGATATTTCAGAATAGGGAGTACCGAAGATGAGAAAAACAAAGACTGCTTTTTTAGGGGTGATGACTGCCCTTGCTCTAATTTTTTCCTATGTAGAATCCCTGGTGCCGATACCGATTCCCGTGCCTGGCATCAAGCTTGGCCTTGCCAATCTGATGGTGGTGGTTCTGTTATTTACCGTTGGAACAAAGGAAGCATTCTGGATGAATCTTGCCAGAATTCTTCTTTCCGGATTTTTGTTTGGAAACTTTTCTTCCATTCTGTACAGCATTGCCGGAGCCTTGGTAAGCTTTGGAGTGATGCTTCTGCTAAAAAGGACAGGACGTTTTTCCATCATCGGTGTCAGCATTGCCGGAGGTACGGCCCACAACATCGGCCAGATTTTGGTTGCGGCGGCAGTATTGGAAAATCTGGATCTGCTTTTTTATGCACCGATTCTAATGATTACAGGGGAAGTGACTGGATTTCTCATTGGAATCACAGGATGCGAAATTATTCAAAGACTTCCGAAGGAGAAAAACCGATGATCGCATATGTAGATGGAAAACTTGTCCGAAATGAAGAAGGATACGTGATTTTAGACGTTGGCCATATTGGGTACCGGGTCTTTGTAACTGGAAGAGATGCCGGGAGAATGCCGCCCTGCGGGGAGCAGGTGCTTCTTCACACCTACCTGAATGTGAAAGAAGATCTGTTTCAGTTGTATGGGTTTCTGGATGCAGATGACCTGAAGGTGTTCCGCCTGCTTTTAAATGTCAGCGGGGTAGGGCCCAAAGCTGCCCTTGGAGTGTTAAGCGCCCTGACAGCGGATGATCTGCGGTTTGCAATTCTTTCAGACGATTCCAAGACCATTTCCAAGGCACCGGGCATTGGAAGCAAAACAGCCAAAAAAATGATTTTGGAATTAAAGGATAAGTTTACATTGGAAGATGCGTTTGAGCAGAAGCTGGCTCATGCCAAAGAGGAAGCCCCGTCAGAAGCTGGATCCGATGCAAAAGCAGAGGCAGTACAGGCACTGGCAGCTTTGGGGTATTCTGCAGCGGATGCACTGCGGGCTGTCCAGAGGGCAGAGATTACCGATGAGATGACCACCGAAGAAATCTTAAAAGCAGCGCTGCGCCAGATGGCATTTTAAAGGAGTAAAAAAGCATGGCAAAACGGATTATCACCACAGATGTGCTGGAGGAAGATGTTAAAAATGACGCCAATCTGCGCCCCCAGACGCTGGATGAATATATCGGACAGGAAAAAGCAAAGAGCAATCTGAAAATTTATATCGAGGCAGCCAGGCAGAGAGGGGATTCCCTGGACCACGTGTTGTTTTATGGCCCTCCAGGCCTTGGAAAAACCACCCTTGCCGGAATCATTGCCAACGAAATGCACGTAAACTTAAAAGTGACTTCTGGCCCCGCCATTGAAAAACCAGGAGAAATGGCGGCAATTCTTAATGGCCTTCAGGAAGGAGACATTCTGTTTGTGGATGAGATCCACCGCTTAAACCGTCAGGTGGAAGAGGTGCTATATCCGGCTATGGAAGATTATGCCATTGATATCATGATTGGAAAAGGCGCTGCCGCCCGTTCTATCCGTCTGGATCTTCCAAAATTCACCCTGGTAGGAGCGACGACCCGTGCAGGACTTTTAACAGCTCCCCTGCGGGATCGGTTCGGAGTTGTCAGCCATCTGGAATTTTACACTGAAAAAGAACTTCAGACAATTATTCTGCGCAGTGCATCGGTGCTGAAAGTTCCCATTGAACCAGGCGGAGCCTTAGAGCTTGCAAAACGTTCCAGAGGAACACCACGTCTTGCCAACCGTCTTTTAAAAAGAGTCCGGGATTTTGCCCAGGTAAAATATGACGGAAGGATTACAGAGGAAGTGGCTTCCTTTGCATTGGATCTATTGGAAGTGGACCGGTACGGACTGGATCAGACAGACCGGATGCTTTTAAATACCATTATCGAAAAATTCCATGGAGGCCCGGTGGGACTGGATACCCTTTCCGCGGCAGTGGGAGAAGATTCCGGCACCATTGAAGAAGTTTATGAGCCTTACTTGATCAAAAATGGCTTCTTGATGCGTACCCCGAAAGGACGCATGGTAACAGAACGGACACGGCATCATTTGGGAATTCTTGAATAAATATGTTGTAATTCCGGGGATTTTGTTTATAATAGAGATTATAGACTGTCACAGAAAGGAAGAACGACCATGTCATCCAAGAATAAAACCGAGGTACTGATCGCAGGGAAAATATTCACCTTAAGCGGATACGAAAGTGAAGAGTATCTGCAGAAGGTTGCTACATATATTAACAACAAGGTTGCAGAGTTTAAGAAACTGGAGGGATACAACCGCCAGTCCAAAGACAACAAAAGTATGCTCCTGGAGCTTAACATTGCCGATGACTTTTTCAAAGCCAAGACCCAGGTAGAGATGTTGGAAGAGGAGCTTTCCGAAAAAGATAAAGAATTATACGAGATGAAGCATGAACTGATCGGCGTACAGATGAAGTTAGAAACCGCCGAGAAGACCATGCAGGATATGCAGAAAGAATCCACAGAGTTTCAGAAACGGATCGTCCGTCTGGAAACAGAGCTTGGAAACAAAAATGCAGAAAACGGAAACGGTACTGCTTCGGCATCCGCATCCGGCAATCACAATCGCAGATGATTGACAGAAGGCTGTCCTTTGGACAGCTTTTTTATCCGATAGGAGGAAATTCATGCAGGCAGAACTATTAGCACCCGCAGGTTCCTGGGACAGTCTTGAAGCAGCCTTAAAAGCCGGAGCAGATGCGGTTTATTTGGGCGGAAGTCTTTTTGGTGCCAGAGCGTATGCGGACAATTTATCCACAGAGAAACTCATGGAGGCCATTGACCTGTGCCATCTCCATGGAAGGAAATTATATCTTACCGTCAATACTCTTTTAAAAGAAGCAGAACTATCCAGTATGCTTTATCAGTATCTGGCGCCTCTGTATGAGACTGGCTTGGATGCGGTCATCGTACAGGATTTTGGTGTCTTTTCTTTTATCCGCCGGGAATTCCCAGAGCTTCCACTTCATGCCAGCACCCAGATGAGCGTGCATTCTCCGGAGGGTGCGGCCTTTTTGGCAAGCCAGGGCGCATCCAGAGTGGTGACAGCGAGAGAACTGTCCTTAGAGGAGCTTCGAGCCATCCATGAGAGAACCGATGTGGAGATTGAATCTTTTATTCATGGGGCTTTGTGTTACTGTTATTCAGGGGAATGTCTGTTAAGCAGCATGATTGGAGGCCGAAGCGGAAACAGGGGCCGGTGTGCCCAGCCCTGCCGTCTTCCCTACAGCCTTTATGAAAACGGAATCTGTCTGGCAAAAGAAAAATATCTGTTAAGTCCCAAAGATATCTGTACCCTGTCCATTCTTCCACAGATTCTGGAAGCAGGGGTGTTTTCTCTGAAAATCGAAGGACGTATGAAAAAACCTGCCTACACAGCAGAAGTGGTCCGGATTTATCGGAAATACCTGGATCACTATCTGAAGCATGGAAAGAAAAACTGGAAGCCAGATCCTGAAGATTTAAGAAATTTAATGGATTTGTATAACAGAGGCGGATTTTCCGAAGGATATTATACCAGCAGAAATGGAAAAACCATGATGTCCATTCACTGTCCCAGCCATTTTGGAACAGAAGGGGCAGCTGTGACTGGCAGTCAGAAGGGCGTCTTCCGTCTAAAGGCCCTGGAAGATTTACATGCTCAGGATATGCTGGGAGAGTATACATTAGGAAATGATGTAAAAAAAGGCCAGAGCTTTTCCCTTCGGATGGCAGGCAGCCACAAAAACGGGGAAGTATTACGGCGGACCAGAAATGCGGCTCTTTTAGCGGAGATTGAAGCCTTTTTGAATCAGAAGCAGATACAAGAAAAAATTAATGGGAAATTAATACGTTCTGCCGGAAAACCTGCTATACTCATCCTAAAGAATGGCCGGATTACTGCGGAAGTTTCTGGAGATACGCCGGAGCCTGCCAAAAATCAGGGGCTTACCAGAGAACGGCTTTACAAGCAGCTGTCCAAGATGGGCGAGACCCCATTTGCTTTGGATGAGCTGGAGATTGATATGAAAGAACCGGTATTTCTTCCGGTACAGAGTATCAATGAACTGCGCCGCCTTGGCATTGCTGCGCTGACGAAAGCCTCCTTAAAAGAGTACCGGAGAAGCTGTCAGAAGAGAAAACAGGAGATTGTAGTTTCTGCAGAATCTGCAGGTTCCAAAGAAAGGCCAATGGTTTTCACGGCCAGTGTGCAGACCCAAGAACAGTTTCTGGCCCTGCTTTCGGTTGCCGGTATTCAAAGGCTGTATCTGGACTGTGAGGTCTTTACAGAACTGTTTTCTTTCGAAAAGGCACAGCAGGCAGTTGAGACTGCCCATGCATCGGGGAAAGAATGCTGGCTGATTCTGCCCAGAATTTTCCGCCTGGATATTCAGAAAAGCTGGGATGCGTCCGGGATGGGCGGCATTCTTAAACTGTTTGACGGTTTTCTGGTACGGAATCTGGAAGCTTACAGCTATCTTCTGAAAAAAGGAATTTCCCAAAAGGAGCTGCTGCTGGATAACTGGTTTTATGTGTTTAACCGTGAAGCAGAAGCCTTTTGGAGGGAACAGCAGATCTGGCAGTTTACCGCACCTTTTGAGGAAAATGCCAGAGAACTTCAGGAAAAAGGAGTAGAAAACGACGAACTTCCCGTATATGGCAGGATTCCCCTGATGGTAAGTGCCCAGTGCTTCCAGAAAACATTAGGACGCTGTACGAAAACACCGGGAGTTCTGGAGTTAAAAGATCGGAAAGGTGTGGTATTTCCGGTACGAAACAACTGCAGCTGCTGTCAGAATACTATTTACAACAGCACGCCGCTGAATCTTCTGGAAAATAAAAAAGAAATCTGTACCCTAGCACCTGCAGCTCTGCGGCTTTCCTTTACTTTTGAAAGTGGAAGAGAAACCGAAGACACTGCCAGAAGATTTGTGGAAACTTTTTTGGAAAACAAAGCCATTTCCGATGAAAAACGGGATTTTACAAGAGGACATTTTAAAAGAGGCGTTGAGTAGGTAAGGTGGTGATATATTGATTCGAATGATTATCGACATTTCCAGATATATTCTGGCAGCATTGATTTTGGTTTACTCGCTGCAGAGCTTTCTTGTTTTTCGAAAGCAGGATGAGGATGCCAGAGAGTTTCTTTTCCTCAGGCAGAACGTTGTCATGTTCTGCATTCATTTTGTAGCATTTATGGTGCTGTATCTTCGAATGGCAGAGCCTATGCTTCTGTTTTTTTATGGAGCACAGGTGATTTATCTGGCATCTACGCTGGTGTTTTACCGAAATCTTTATCCAACAGCATCCAAACTTTTGGTAAATAATATGTGTATGCTGATTACCATCGGATTTATCATGATTACCAGACTGTCTTATGACGAGTCCATCCGTCAGTTTAAGATTCTGGTAATTGGCACAGTCTTATCCCTTCTGGTGCCGATTCTGGTGCGGAAGGTGAAGATTCTTGCCAAAGGAGCCTGGCTGTATGCCATCGGAGGATTAGGACTTTTGGCGGCAGTTGCAGTTCTTGGACGAGTGACCGGAGGTGCAAAGCTGCTGTTAAGCATTGGCTCTTTTTCTCTGCAGCCTTCTGAATTTGTAAAGATTTCTTTTGCCATGTGCGTGGCAGGAATGCTTTCCCGTTCTACCAAGTTTCCAAATGTGGTGCTGACCACTATCATTGCAGCGGCCCATGTGCTGGTTCTGGTGGTTTCTACCGACCTTGGAAGTGCGCTGATTTACTTTGCGGCGTATCTGGTGGTCCTGTATGTGGCGACCAGAGACTGGCGGTACCTGGCAGCAGGCGGTGCCTCAGGTGCGGTAGCAGCAGTGGGTGCCTATGCAGTATTTTCCCATGTAAAGATCCGTGTGTCTGTCTGGAAGGATCCTTTCGCAGATTATTACGGAAGCGGTTACCAGATTGCTCAGGCATTGTTTGCCATCGGAGCAGGGGGCTGGTTCGGCACCGGGCTGTGTATGGGTACGCCGGGACAGATTCCTACCGTGGAAGATTTTATGTTTGCAGCGATTTCGGAAGAGCTGGGCAGCTTTTTCGCTCTGTGTATGATTCTGATTTATATGAGCTGCTTTGTTATGTTTGTGAACGTTGCCCTGAAGATGAAAGAAAGCTTTTACCGTCTTACCGCACTGTGTCTTGGATGCATTTTTGCGGTGCAGGTATTTTTAACTGTGGGCGGTGCCATGAAAATGATCCCCATGACTGGTGTGACTCTGCCGTTTATCAGCCCAGGAGGAAGCTCCATTTTAAGTACGCTGATTATGTTTGCAGTTGTCCAGGGAATGTACATTATCAAAGAAGATGAGGAGTATGATGAAGAGAAAGAAGAAGCATTCGGACGATCTTACGGTGAACGAAGTCCCAGTTTACGGTGAAGATCCCAAACCGAAAAAAGGAAAAATCGATATTCTGGATCTGACCACTCCCAAAGCGGTAAAGAACCCGCCAAAGGATAGAAAAGGCAGAAACCGTGAGATGGTAAAGTCCAGCTATGTCATTGTGGTTCTGTTTTTAAGCCTGTGCGGCTACCTGGTTTATTTTAACATTATCAAAGCACCCCAGGTCAATGCCAACTCCTACAACAGCAAACAGGATGCCAAAGAGAGCATGGTGATTCGGGGCGGCATTTATACGGATGATGGACAGATGATTGCAGGTACGAATGTGGATGCCGGAGGAAATGAAAGCAGAGTCTATCCCTACGGGCAGGTATTTTCCCATGTAACAGGCTATGCCACCAATGGAAAATCCGGAATGGAAGCAGAGTACAATTCCGAACTGCTGACTTCCAATTCCTCCATCCTGCAGCAGTTAGAGAGTAATTCTGAGCAGGAAAAAGTCCGGGCAGACAATCTTTACACCACCTTTAACAGCAGCCTTCAGCGTGCAGCTTATGATGCCCTGTCCGCTACCGGATTAAACGGTGCGGTGGTTGTCCTGGAACCGGACACTGGAAAAATTCTGGCCATGGTTTCCCTTCCTGGATTTGATCCAAATACCATTTCCCAGGACTGGGATTATCTGGTTTCCAGCGAGAACAGCCCTCTTTTAAACAGAGCAGCGCAGGGGTTGTATCCTCCTGGATCGACCTTTAAGATTCTGACAACACTGGCATACATCCGGGAAAATCCGGATACTTACCAGAATTTCTCCTTTGACTGCCAGGGCGTTGTGACCATTGGGGATGTAAGCATTACTTGCTACGGCGGACAAATGCACGGTCAGGAGACCTTGGAGGAAGCCTTTATGCGCTCCTGCAATGGTGCTTTTGCTACCATCGGTACAGAGCTGAAGTATTCTCCTTACAAAGAGATCTGTCAGGACTTCTTTTTCAACGACAGCATTGATTTTGCCATGGATACCGCAAAATCCAGCTTTGCCCTTCAGGAAAATTCTTCTGTGGGAGACCAGATGACAACCGCCATTGGACAGGGAGATACCCTGGCCACACCCCTTCAGATGGCGCTTATTGCTTCTGCGGTTGCAAACGGCGGTACCATTATGAAGCCTTATTATCTGGATCACATTTCCACCTATGACGGCGATCTTGTGAAGCAGTACAAATCTTCTGCATACCGGACGGTGATGTCTTCCGATGAGGCAGCAGTTCTTGCACAGTTTATGACAAGAACTGGTGTAGAAGGTACGGCAGCAGCTCTTTCCGGAAATGGTTATACCGTGGCAGGAAAGACCGGTTCTGCAGAATACGATTTGGATGACAGCGGAGACAGCCTTGGTACCCACAGCTGGTTTGTAGGTTATTCCAATGTGGAAGATCCGGACATTGCAGTGGCTGTGATCGTAGAAAACGGAGGTTCCGGAAGTTCTACCGCAGTTCCTCTTGCAAAAACGGTTTTTGATGCATATTATTATGGGTATTAAGGAAATATTCTTAAAAAAAAGTTTTACATTGCAATCTGAGTGAAAACGCGTTATACTACAGTTAGTCAAATGACACAACGCAAACAGGAGGCATTGCAATGATCGAGGCAACGAGCTGTGGCGGTGTGGTAATATTTCGTGGAAAGATCCTGCTGTTGTACAAAAGCTATAAAAACAAGTACGAGGGCTGGGTCCTGCCGAAAGGAACTGTGGAAGCCGGAGAGGAGTACAAAGATACGGCATCCAGAGAAGTTCTGGAAGAAACTGGCGTACAGGCATCGATAATTAAATATGTAGGGAAGAGTCAATATACATTTAATGTGCCAGAAGATACCGTAGCAAAGGATGTCCACTGGTATCTGATGATGTCTGACAGCTATTACAGCAAACCACAGCGTGAGGAGTATTTTATTGACTCTGGGTACTATAAGTACCATGAGGCTTACCATCTTTTGAAGTTTTCCAATGAAAAGATGATCCTGGAGAAAGCATACAATGAATATCTGGATCTGAAGAAAAAAAACCTCTGGGGAAGCCGGAAGTATTTTTAGCAGAAGCGGGACCCGCAGAAATGCCGGTTCCGCTTTTGTAACAATTACGCTTAGCAACGACCGAAGTGGAACGTAGATACCGCGATAACTTGAGAACCTTGCAAAGCGTGTTTCTCATAGTTGTAAGCGTATCAAGAATTGGTTCAACAGACCATTTTGATTCTAATAAAAAGGAGGCTGGCTATGCCTGAGAAAAAGCAGATTTCAAAGCTGGACTGGTATTGTCCCCTCTATGCAGACCCTAAACTGGCTGTTCAGAAAAAGCGGCTGGTAAGAAAACTCAATCACAATGCAGTGCGGCCGGATCTCTATCTGATTACTTTTGCGGCAAATGGACAGGATCTCTTTGATATTCTTTCCTCTGCTTATTTAAAGCAGCCAGCCCTGCGCAGAAATCTTCCGGAGATTGTGGGCATTGCCCAGGGACGGGAAGAAGCAGTGGCACTGGTACAGCAGATCCTGGAGGAGACTTTACAAGAGACGGGGGCTGCAGATGTAAAAGCCTATCTGCGTAAGCACCGGCAAAATAAAGAGTAAAGGCAGGAAACGTATATGTTGCATCTGATTTTGGTTATACTGAAGCTCATAGGAATCCTGTTTGCCGTGCTGATTTTGTTGCTGCTTCTTCTGACTGGGCTTGTGCTTTTTGTGCCGCTGCGGTATGAGATTTCCGGCAGTTATCACAAAGAAACTTATGGCGGAGGCGGAAGTGTTTCCTGGCTTTTGGGACTTCTGAAAATACAGGGAAGCTTTGAAAAAGGGAAAGGCCTTTCCTGGAAAGTAAAAGCCGCCTGGTTTTCTCTTCCAAAAGGAGAAAAAACAAAGGTCAAAAAAACAAAATTGAAAAAATCACCGGTAAAAACCGAAACGCCTAAAATCGAAACTTCAAAGGGCGAAATACCCAAAGCTCCAGAGCCTGGAAAAACAGAGGAATTTCTAAAAGAGCTTCCTGCCAAAGCTCCAAAGCCAAAAGAACCTGCGGCAGAAGCAATTAAAGAAATGGAGAGAAAATCTGCAGCGTCTATACCGGAAGCTGTGAAAGAATCTGTGCAGAATCCCAAAGAAGCATCTGAGAAAACATCCAGAAACAGTTTTGTTGAAAAGTTTTCGTCCTTATTTGAAATCCCGGTGCGGATTCTGGATCGGATTAGAAAAGGCATCCGGAAGCTTATAGAAAAGCTTCGCAGAATCAGGGAGAACCTAAAGAAAACGGCCAGGAAGCTTCAGAATCTGAAAGAAAAAGTACAGGTCTATCTGGACTTTTATCATTCGGAAGAGGTACAGGCAGTGCTAAAAGAAGTCAAACGCTATCTGACTCTTTTCTGGAAGCATTACCGTCCAAGAAAGGCAGAAGGGTATCTCAAATTTGGATTTACAGATCCCTCGCTTACCGGACAGGCAGCTGGTATTTTGTATCTTTTGACTGCCAGCCCCGGGCAGGAGTTTGCTCTTTATCCGGAGTTTGAAACAGAGGAGCTTCTTCTGGATGGAGAAGCAGTGATGACAGGACACATCCGTCTGTGCTATCTTGCAAAAGCAGCGGTTTGTATGTTTTTTGATAAAAATCTGCGGCGTGCATGGAAACGCCTGAAAATGATTCGTGGAAAAAGATAATGAAAGTAGGAGGATAAGCATATGGCATCAGAAAACAACTTTCAAAACACAGTAGATTCCCTTTTCAAAGGAATGGACAGCTTTGTGACAACCAAAACCGTAGTGGGGGACGCCATTACCGTGGGAGATACGATTCTTCTTCCCCTGGTGGATGTGACCTTTGGCGTGGCAGCTACCGCAAAGGCAGAAGATAAGAAAAACGGCGGAGGCGGCGGAATGGGCGGTAAAATGACTCCAAGCGCTGTGCTGGTGATCCAGAATGGAACGACTAAATTGGTAAACATCAAAAATCAGGATGGATTAACCAAAATTCTGGATATGGTTCCAGATTTTGTAAATCGTTTTACAGGAACCGATGAGGAGAGTACCAAGACAGAAGAGTAAGCATAGACAAAAAAGAACAGCATATAATAGAAGAAAAAAGCTGCGAAAAGAGGCATCTATGAAACGCATATGCGGTTACACATTATTTTTTGTGGGGATCGGAATGCTCTTGGCATTTTTTGTCCCAAATGATGTGGTAAGGCTCCTACTTACAGCAGCTTTTTTGATTTTGGGATATTTCCTTTTCTGCGGATGTTAAAAGGGCAGACATAATAGAAAAACGCGAAAAAGGAGCGGAAAATTCACCGCTCCTGGATTTCACGCTTCATTAAGCTCTTTCTACTTTACCGGACTTCAGGCAAGAAGTACACACATACATTTTCTTTGCAACGCCGTTTTCCTTCACTCTGACGGATTTAACGTTGGACTTCCACATCTTGTTAGATCTTCTGTGGGAGTGACTTACTTTGATGCCGAAATGAGCACCCTTATCGCAAATAGCACATTTAGCCATGACTGCACCTCCTCGAAATAAATTCACGTTCAGTCTATCGCTCATAGACTCACGACTTTATTTATTGTAGCAGATCAAATTCTTTTTTGCAAGCGAAATTTTAAAAAAAATGAAAAAAGTCATTTCCTTTTATAGGAAAACAGGGTATAATAAAATCGTTCATATACGAAAAAGGATTATACGGAAAACAGGAGGTTCAAAATATGAAGGGACGCATGAATACAGAACTGGGTTCCATTCTCATTGATACAGATGTCATTGCCACTTACGCTGGCAGCGTTGCAGTGGAGTGTTTCGGAATCGTAGGAATGGCCACAGTAAACATGAAAGATGGATTTGTACGGCTTTTGAAAAAAGACAGCTTAAAGCACGGAATCAATGTCACCATAGAGGACAATAAGATCTCCCTGGATTTCCATGTGATCGTAGCTTACGGCGTAAGCATCCCTGCCGTAGCAGATAATCTGCTGAATAACGTCAAATATAAAGTAGAAGAATTCACAGGCATGGAAATTGACAAGATCAATATTTATGTGGAAGGCGTAAGAACCATCGATTAAGGAGGAACTTGTTTTGGAAACAACGACGATAAATGCCGGACTCTGCGCGAAAATGTTTCTTGCCGGAGCGAAGAATCTGGAAGCGAATAAGGAATGGATCAATGAATTGAATGTATTCCCTGTCCCGGACGGTGACACCGGTACCAACATGACGATGACCGTGATGTCCGCTGCAAAAGAAGTGGCAGCGCTGGAAAATCCGGACATGAAGACCCTTTCAAAGGCAATCTCTTCCGGTTCTTTAAGAGGAGCCAGAGGAAACTCCGGAGTCATTCTTTCCCAGCTTTTCAGAGGATTTACCAAAGGCATCCGGGATTACGAAGAATTAGACCAGGTGATTCTGGCACATGCATTTGTAAAAGCAGTGGAAACCGCATACAAGGCAGTCATGAAGCCCAAAGAAGGAACCATTCTGACCGTTGCCAAGGGCGCTTCTGACAAAGCAGTGGAGCTTTTGGAAGCTGGACTGGATATGACAGAGTTCTTAGGTTCTGTGATTGCAGCAGCAGAAGAAGTTCTCTCCCGTACACCGGAGATGCTTCCCGTATTGAAAGAAGCCGGTGTTGTGGATTCCGGCGGCCAGGGACTGGTGCAGGTGTTAAAAGGCGCTTACGACGCATATCTTGGAAAAGAGATTGATTATACCGTAGATCTGCCGAAGAAAGAGACAACCGCTCCTGCCGTATCTGCTCCTGCTGAAGAAAAAGAGATCCGTTTCGGCTACTGTACCGAGTTTATCATCCTGCTGAAGAAAGAATTTACCGAAGAAAAAGAGCGGGAATTCAAGGCATTTCTGGAGTCTATCGGCGATTCCATCGTCTGCGTGGCAGATTCCGAGATCGTAAAGGTTCATGTACATACCAATGATCCTGGAAAAGCGATCTCAAGAGCGCTGACTTACGGTGAACTGACCAGAATGAAGATTGACAACATGCGGGAAGAGCACCGGGAAAAAGTCATCAAAGATGCAGAACGCCAGGCAGCAAAGCAGAAAGAAGAAGCTTTAAAAGGTCCCAAAAAAGAAGTGGGATTCATTTCCGTTTCCATTGGTGACGGCATCGGCGAGATCTTCCGGGGACTGGGTGCTGATTACTTGATTGAGGGCGGTCAGACCATGAACCCCAGCACCGAGGACATGCTGACAGCCATTGCGGCAGTCAATGCGGAAAACATTTTCATTTTCCCCAACAATAAAAACATCATTCTGGCTGCCAACCAGGCGCAGCTTCTTGAAAAAGAAAAGAAAGTTTTTGTGGTGCCCACCAAGACGATTCCCCAGGGAATTACCGCTATCATCAATTACAATCAGGAGAAGACTCCGGAAGAAAATCTGGAAAACATGAAAGAAGAGATTTCCAGAGTCCGGACAGGACAGGTGACTTACGCAGTGCGGGATACCCACATTGATGACAAAGAGATCCACGAGGGGGACATCATGGGCATTGGTGATCACGGCATTCTGGCAGTTGGAAAAGAATTAAACGAGATCACAAAAGAGACCATCAATCTTCTGACAGATGAGGAAACAGAACTGATCAGCATCTACTACGGCGAAGATGTAAAAGAAGAAGATGCAGAGAAGTTTGGAAAAGAAATTATGGAAGAATATCCGGACTGCGATGTGGAGATTTATTCCGGCGGCCAGCCCATTTATTATTACGTAGTTTCCATCGAATAACACAGGAGGTTCCGCAATGAAAGAGACCCAGGCTCTGGACTCTCTCAAAGGAATCGGTGAAAAAACGAAGCAGATTTTCCAGAAAGCCGGTATTTCGGACGTAGGAGATCTGCTTCACTATTTTCCAAGAACCTATGAGACATTTGGAGATGTCACAGAGATTTCAGAACTAAAAGAAGGGCAGACCGCGGCTGTGTATGCCTGGCTGGAACGGGACTTAAGCGTCAACAGAATCCATGCCCTTCAGATGACCAAAGGGGTGCTTCGGGATAAAAGCGGGGCGGTGGATGTGGTGTGGTATCATATGCCGTATCTAAAAAACACCTTAAAGCGCGGCGCCCACCTAGTATTTCGCGGAAAACTCACCATGAAGAAAAAACATCTAACCATGGAACAGCCATCCGTGTATGAACCAGCCGAATACCAGGCTTTGCGCAGTGTACTGCAGCCAGTGTATCCTTTGTGTGAAGGCCTGACAAACAACATGCTTCAAAAGGCCATGCATCAGGTGATGGCAGATGAGGAGCTGACCCGTGAATATCTGCCGGAAGAACTCCTTTCCAGTTTTTCTCTGGAAGACTACCGGACTTCTCTTGTGCAGATCCATTTTCCGGAAAATGAAGCTTGTATGCACCGTGCCAGGTCCCGACTGGTATTTGACGAATTTTTGGCATTCATTCTGGCAGTACGGGCATTAAAAAAGCAGGATATCCGGAAAGACACGGTATTTTCCTTAAAAGAACCGGAATTTTTGGAAAACGTGATTCAGAACCTGAATTTTTCCCTGACAAAAGCCCAGGAAAAGGTGTGGAACGAGATCAAGGCGGATCTAAAAGGCACGAAAGCCAGCGCAAGACTGGTGCAGGGAGACGTCGGTTCTGGAAAAACCATCCTGGCATTTTTAGCTCTTTTGTATACTGCTGGAAATGGCTGCCAGGGAGCGCTGATGGTGCCAACAGAAGTCCTTGCCCGCCAGCATTTTGAAGCTTTTCAGAAACTGACGGAAGCGCAGCATCTGCCTTTTCGCGGAATTCTCCTTACCGGCTCCATGACGGCAAAGGAAAAACGGAAGGCATACCGGCAGATTCAGGAGCATGAAGCTGATGTCATCATTGGAACCCATGCCCTGATTCAGGAGCCAGTATCCTATGACCGGCTGGCCCTGGTAATCACTGATGAACAGCACCGCTTCGGCGTGCGCCAAAGAGAAGCCCTGAGTGAAAAAGGAATGCTTCCCCATACCCTGGTTATGAGTGCCACACCCATACCAAGGACTCTGGCGGTGATTCTCTACGGGGATCTGGACATTTCCGTGGTAGATGAGCTGCCAGCCAGCCGTCTTCCCATTAAAAACTGCGTTGTAGATACCAGATACCGGAAAAAAGCCTACGAATTTATCTTAAAGGAAGTGACGGCAGGGCATCAGGCCTATGTGATCTGCCCCATGGTGGAAGAGAGTGAGACGATTGAAGCAGAAAATGTAACCGAATATGCCGCCATGCTTTGCAGTGTATTTCCAGAAAATATCACCGTCGGCA
Organism: uncultured bacterium; assembly: GCA_905214955.1. GTDB lineage: Bacteria > Bacillota > Clostridia > Lachnospirales > Lachnospiraceae > Limivivens. The sequence continues at coordinate 70,927 of CAJMON010000002.1, read as the reverse complement.
TTCTTCATGGAAAAATGAAACCCGCAGAAAAAAATGAGACCATGGAACGGTTTTTACGAAATGAAATCCAGGTTCTGGTTTCTACTACCGTTGTGGAGGTTGGGGTCAATGTACCCAATGCTACGGTGATGATGATTGAAAATGCAGAGCGGTTTGGCCTGGCACAGCTGCACCAGCTTCGGGGACGTGTAGGAAGAGGTTCCGCCCAGTCTTACTGCATCCTGGTTCAGGGAAGCGACAGCAAAAAGACCAAAGAACGACTGGAGATTTTAAATCACTCCAATGACGGATTCTTTATTGCCGGAGAAGATTTAAAGCTTCGGGGGCCTGGAGATTTGTTCGGCATTCGCCAAAGCGGCATTTTAAATTTCCGGATCGGTGATGTTTTTCAGGATGCAGGTATTTTAAAGCTGGCTTCCGAAGCGGCCGATTACTGCGAAAAAATGGGTCCTGGATACCTGGAAGCACATCCGGATTTTTTGAATCATATCCGGAAATATCAGGGATGGGGAGCCGAAAAATTGAATTTATAGTTGCGTTTTTTACAAAATTGGTATATGATGATGGAGATTGTAAGGGAAGTCAGCTTCTTTTTATGAGCTTCTTTTTTATGAGGAGGAATGATATTATGAGAAAAAATTCAAAAACAACTGTAAAAGCTGCAAAAGAAACTGCTGCAAAGACCACGGCTGCCGCAAAGGAAACAGTTGAGAAAACCGCTGCCGCTGCAAAAGCTGCTGTTGAGAAAGTAAACGAAGCTGTTGCAGAAGTCGTAGAAAAAGCACCGGAAACTGCTGCAAATCTGGTAGAAAAAGCAGAAGCCGTTGAAAAAGTTGTGAAAAAAGCAGCTCCGAAGAAAACTACTCTGAAAAAGACTGTTTACCTGCAGTACCTTGGAAAAGAAATTGACCAGCAGGACATTGAGGAAAAAGTAAAATCCATCTGGACAGCAACTATGGGAAAGAAAGTTTCCGAAATGAAATCTCTGACACTGTATCTCAAACCGGAAGAAAACAAAGCTTATTATGTGATCAATGATGAGATCACAGGCAGTGTCGAAATTTAACAGTACATGCAGGAATTGCCAGTTTATTTACGCCGGTTTTTCATATACTATTGTTGCAATCAAGCATTGCACAAAAAATCTGAAAAACAAACATTGACTAAGGAGGCGTATTAAAATGGCAAATCGTTCATCTAACACGACAGCAGTACCGGAAGCAAAAGGCGCATTAGACCGCTTCAAGATGGAAGTGGCCAGCGAACTGGGCGTTCCCCTGACAGACGGATATAACGGAAACCTGACTTCCAGACAGAACGGAAGCGTGGGCGGTTATATGGTGAAGAAGATGATTGAAAATCAGGAACGCATGATGTCCGGGCAGGGCTCTATGAGCGGAACTGGCAGTATGAGCGGCCAGGGAAGCCAGTATTAAGCCGGCAGATAAAACAGGAAAAATAAAATAAACAGGATGAAAGAGGATGCCGCTGGTTCTGGCTTGGAACCAGCTGGTGTCCTTTTTATCTATATGCAGATGCTTTGCAAACAGACAAATTCACAGCTCTCATGAAAAGTTTTGCTTCGCAAAAGGAGAGCAGCTCACACTTGAATCACTTTCTTCAGCATCAAAACAGCAAGTGTTTTGATGCTGAAGTTAAAAAAGCTGTTTCGCAAAAAAAACAGAAAAAATGACACTTTTCGAAAAAAAGATTGTTTCTGCAAAATAATCTATGCTATAATAACATCAAATGATGTCGGGACAAACTATGGTTTGCCGAAACAGAAGGGGTGAACACACAGCCATGAATATTGGATTAATTGCACACAATTCAAAAAAAAGCTTGATGGAAGATTTCTGCCTGGCTTACAAGAGAATTTTCGAAAAGCATGAATTGTATGCCACCGGCACAACAGGCCGGCGTATCGAGGACGTGACCAGTCTGAAGATACACAAATTTCTGCCCGGTGCCGTGGGTGGAGACAAGCAGTTTGCTGAGATGATCCAGCGCAATGGCCTGGATATGGTGATCTTTTTTTATAATCCAGCCATGATGAATCCCAAAGAGCCGGATATTGATATGATCTCAAAATACTGCGATCAGTATAACATACCAATTGCAACCAACATTGCTACGGCAGAATCACTAATTATCGGATTGTCAAAGGGCGATCTGGAATGGAGAGAACGCGTATGACAATCAATGATATTTCGAACCTGTTTATGTTCGTCGGTGGACTTGGCATGTTTCTATATGGTATGCACAGCATGTCAGAGGGTATACAGAAATCTGCCGGCCAGCGGATGCATGAGCTTTTGGGGATTTTGACCAACAACCGCTTTATGGCGATTTTGATGGGAGCCTTGATTACGGCCATCATCCAGAGCAGCGGTGCCACCACGGTTATGGTCGTCGGTTTTGTAAATGCCGGCATCATGTCCCTGACACAGGCAGTGGGTGTAATCATGGGTGCCAATATCGGTACCTGTATCACGGCATGGATCGTATCTCTTGGACAGTTAGGAGATGCGTTCAAAGCCATTTCCCCGTCACTTTACGCACCTCTGATCGTGGGAATCGGCGCATTTATGATTATGTTCAGCAAAAAGCAGAAAAAACGAACCATCGGTGAAATCCTTACCGGTCTTGGATTTCTGTTTATTGGACTTGATTTTATGGGAAGCTCCGCAGGCGCTTACACAGACCTTCCGATTTTCACAAAGGCCTTTGCCCTGTTTGGAAGCAATCCCCTTTTGGGTATCTGCATCGGTATCTTAGTCACCGCCATTATGCAGAGTTCTTCTGCATCGGTAGGTATTCTGCAGACCTTGGCTGCCAGCGGAGGTGTTGTGACAGCTACTTCGGCCATCTACATCAGTCTTGGTTCCAACATCGGTTCCTGCTTTACCGCCCTGCTTTCCAGTATCGGATCTCCCAGAAATGCCAAACGGGCCGCTGTGATCCACTTATCCTTCAATATGATCGGAGCTGTGATCTTTGCAGTGATCATCTATGTATTCAGTTTGATCAATCCGGTTCTGACCACCATGGGCATCAGCAGCGTTGGAATTTCCATTTTCCATACTGTATTCAACATTGTCTGTACCGTGCTTTTATTCCCCTTTGCAGACAAGCTGGTGGCACTGTCCGGTATGATTATAAAAGACCATGGCGAAGAAGCACCTGCAGAAGAGGACGAAGAGACTGTTACTCTGCGTCATCTGGACGACCGTATTCTGGAGACTCCTTCCTTTGCAGTTGAGAATGCAGTGCTTGAAGTGGTTCATATGGGACACATTGCCCTGGAAAATATCCAGCGTGTGTTTGACTGTGTACTTTCCTATGATGAAGAAAAGATCGCTCAGGTTTACAAGACCGAGAAGACCATCAACAATATGGAGACGCTGATCACCGAATATCTGGTAAAAATCAGCAACCTGGCCCTCAACGAAGATCAGCATACCATGATCAACAACCTGTTTTACTCGGTCAGCGACATTGAACGGGTGGGCGATCATGCAGAGAACATTGCAGAGCTTGTGGATTCCAGAAAAGAAAATCCGGTTCCATTTTCTGAAAATGCCCTGAATGACTTAAAAGAGATTATGACCACTGCCGGAAAGGCTTTTGCCTGTTCCATAAAGGCCAGAGAAGAGATGAGCCTGGCAGAAGCCAACAAGGTGGCAAAATACGAAGACGAAGTGGATACCATGGAAGAAGAGCTGCGTGAGAAGCACATTTCCCGTCTTTCCAAACAGCTGTGTGACCCCACAAATGGTGTTATTTTCCTGGATATTATCAGCAATCTGGAGCGGATTTCCGACCATGCTTACAACCTTGCAGGCTATGTGATGTCAGAACGTTAAAACAGAGAGGAAAGAAAAAGTGGCAGATCAGATTTTTTTAGTTGAGGATGATGAGAACATTCGTGAACTCGTTGTGTATGCGTTAAAGTCTGCTGGATTTGAAGCGCGTGGATTTTCCAGCGCAAAAGAGTTTTACAAAGAACTGGATAAGGAGATCCCGCAGCTCCTGCTCCTGGATATCATGCTTCCCGATGAAGATGGTATCAGTATACTGAAAAAACTGAGAAATAACGGCCGTTTAAAAAACATTCCCGTCATTATGCTGACGGCAAAATCTACGGAATATGACAAAGTCGTGGGACTGGACTCCGGTGCAGATGATTACGTGACCAAACCTTTTGGCGTCATGGAACTTCTTTCCAGAGTCCGGGCTGTCCTGCGGCGTTCCAAAAATGTGTCCCAGGAAGAAATCCTTACCATGGGAAGACTTGCCCTGGATACAAAGAAACACGAAGTTCTGGTGGATGGAAATCCCGTTGTACTGACCTTCAAAGAATTTGAACTTCTGGCATATTTGATGAAAAACAGAAATATTGTCCTGACCCGTGATAAGATTCTGGATGTGATCTGGAATTATGAATACGAAGGGGAGAGCAGAACGGTCGATGTACATATCGGATCGCTCAGGCAGAAGCTTGGTTCCTGCGGAAACATGATCCGGACAGTACGTGGTGTTGGTTACAAACTGGAGGAGCAGCCATGAAAAAACGAATTTATCGAAACATTCTGACCTTGGCTGCTTTTGCATTGATTCTGATTCTGGGTGTTTGTGTCAGCTTTTTCGGAAACAGTTTCCGCAGCCAGACACGCACCGAACTTGCAGCAGAAGCGGCGTTTGTTTCAAAAGCCTGTGAAGAGGCGGGAGACGGCGCCGCTTTTTGTGAAGGCATGGGAAAAATAGGGGATATCCGGCTGACCTTGATTTCGGCGGATGGAACTGTATTATATGACAGTGATGCCAGCGCTTCGGATATGGAAAACCACTTAAAGCGCCCAGAAGTGGCAGAGGCTTTTGAAGATGGAAGCGGCAGTGCCAGCCGTCTGTCTTCCACCATGGACAGCGTTACCTATTATGAAGCCGTCCGTCTCTCGGATGGAAATGTGCTGCGTCTGTGCATGAAGCGGACCAGCATTTTCCAGATTTTTCTTCAGATGCTGCCGCTTCTGGCCGCAGTGGCAGCGATTCTTCTTTTGACAGCTCTGCTTTCTGCCAGAACACTGACTGGAAAGATTGTAAGTGCCATCAATGACATTGATTTGAAACATCCGTCAAAGACCATTGTATTTCCGGAGCTGAAACCGCTGTTAAACCGGATGGATACCCAGAATGAGCAATTAAAACAGCAAATGAGTGATCTGCTGGAGCAGGAACGAAAATTTCAAATTATTACCACCAATATGAATGAAGGCCTGATTCTTCTCGATGCTTCGGAGAAAATCGTCTTTATGAATCAGAGTCTGAAAGAATCTCTGGGGGCAGGAAAAATGGACTACACAGGAAAACACATTTCCCTGTTTCACAGAAGCGCCCAGATGAGCGAAGTAATCCAAAACGCCCAAAAAGGAAAAGCCAGAGATGCCGTGATTACTTTCTATGAGCGTAAATTTCATATCTATGGCAATCCGGTTTTTGAAAACAGCAAAATCACCGGTGTGGTGCTGTTTTTTGTAGACATCAGCGAAAAAGAGCGGGCAGAGCAGATGCGCCGGGAGTTTACAGCCAATGTCTCCCACGAACTGAAAACGCCCCTAACCTCCATTTCCGGCTACGCCGAAATGATCCAGAATCAGATGGTACAGCCAAAGGATATTCCCGTGTTTGCAGGAAAGATCTACGATGAAGCCGGGCGTCTTCTAGTGCTGATCAACGATATCATCAAGTTAAGCCGGATGGATGAAGGGCAGAACATTCAGCCAAAAGAAGTCGTTGATCTGGCGGAGATCAGCCAGGACATTTATACACGCCTTCTTCCGGTGGCAGAAAAGAAAACTGTGACTTTCGAGATGGAAATCTCAAAAGTTCAGGTACTGGCAGTACGTCCCATGATCTACGATATGATCTACAATCTCTGTGAAAATGCCATCAAGTACAATAAAGAACAAGGACATGTGATGCTGGAGGTTTTTGAAAAAGAAGAGCGGCCCATCATCCGGGTAACGGATACCGGCATCGGCATACCAGCCAAGCACCAGGAACGGATCTTTGAACGCTTCTACCGGGTAGACAAAAGCCATTCCCGGCAGACTGGCGGCACAGGCCTTGGACTTGCCATTGTCAAGCATGTAGTGGAATACCACGGCGGCTACATCGAGATCCACAGCAGAGAAGGTATCGGTACCGTCATCACCATTCATTTATAATACAAGAACAGCTGTTCCAAGTGGACGGCTGTTTTTTCATGTTTCTTTTCCAAAATAGTTTTACACAGATTTTACAAACTCCAGATCTTTTCTTGACGTACCTGCTTTAAACTCTGTCTTGTAAGATTAAGAAAGAAAACAAAACAGCTGATACCCTTCCAATAGAAATCGGGATCAGGAAAGTATGGAGGATGAATCAAATGAAAAAATTAGCAGCACTGGCAATGACAGGTATTCTGGCAGTAAGTACCCTTAGTATGACCGTAAATGCAGAGGATGTAAGTGGAACAGTCGTAATTACCGGTTCTACTTCCGTGGAAAAAGTTCTGACTGCACTGATTGATGAATTCCAGGCTCAGAATCCGGATGTGGATATCCAGTATACAGGAAGCGGCTCTTCCGCAGGTATCAACGATACCATTTCTGGAACCAATAACATTGGTGCATCTTCCAGAAACCTGACAGACGAAGAACTGGCAAATGAGGGAATGGAAACGGAAGTGTTTGCATATGATGGAATTGCAGTCATCGTAAACCCGGCAAACACTGCAGTAGCAGACATCACAGAAGAGCAGATGGCAGACATCTATTCCGGAAAGATCACAAACTGGAGCGAAGTAGGCGGAGATGATGCAGATATCTTCGTAGTTTCCCGCGAGGAAAGCTCCGGAACCAGAAGCGCTTTTGAAGAGCTGATCGGACTGAAAGATGCAGGCGGATTAACCGGAAGCGCATCCGTTGTAGAAGGAAACGGAAATGTTCAGGCATCTGTAGCAGAGAATGAAAATGCCATCGGTTATGTTTCCTTCTCCTTCATCGATGATTCTGTAAAACCACTGACCATCGCAGGTGTAGAAGCTAACGATGAAAATGCAAAGAAAGGAACTTATCCTCTTTCCAGACCGTTTGTCTTCTGCTACACCGACAAGACCGTCAACGATGCAGCAAGTGCATTCCTGGATTTCGCAGTATCTGACGAAGGACAGACCATCGTAACTGACAGTGGTGAGATCACCGTTGCAGAAGAAGCAGAAGCACAGTCTGAGACGGAAACAGAAACTGCATCTGAAACAAAGTAAGAAATCTGTGGCCGGATTTGGGATGTCCCGGAGCTTTTTACGAAAGAAGGAAGCTTCGGGAGTTTTCCCGTCTGACAGAGTAAAACAGGAGAGAGTATCTTACATGAAGCGAAACGTAAAAAGAGAAGTATTTGAAAAGATTATAGAAACCATCTTTTTGATCTGTGCCCTGGTGGGCGTGGTTTCCGTAGCAGCGATCATTGTATTTGTCTTTTGTAAAGGCCTTCATCCCTTCTTTGGAGCAGATGCCTATTCTTTCTGGGATTTCCTTTCCGGAACAAGATGGGCACCAAGCGAAAATGTTTATGGCATCTTTTACATGATTGCAGGATCTGTGCTGGCTACCACAGGCGCAATCCTAATTGGAGTCCCCATCGGACTTCTTACAGCGGTTTTCATCTCGGAAATTGCACCGGAAAACGCAGTGAAAATTATCAAACCGGCAGTGGAACTTCTTGCAGGTATTCCCTCCGTGCTGTACGGCGCTTTTGGATTGGGTGTGATTGTTCCGATTATCAAAGAAATTTCTCCGAAGGTTCAGGGACAGTCTTTGCTGGCAGTGATCCTGGTACTGACTATTATGATTCTGCCAACCATCGTGTCTCTTGCTGAAACGGCACTTCGGGCAGTGCCGAAATCCTATCGGGAAGCCTCGTTAGGACTTGGGGCATCCAAAATGCAGACCATTTTCCGTGTAGTGGTACCGGCAGCTAAATCCGGAATCCTTTCCGCTTCCGTTCTTGGTATTGGACGTGCTATTGGAGAAACCATGGCAGTAATGATGATTGCCGGCAATCCCACATCCGGACTTCCGGCAGATATCTGGTCCATGATCCGTCCGCTGACCACCAACATTGCAATGGAGATGAGTTATTCTTCCGGACGTCAGCAGGAAATGCTGTTTGCAACTGGTGTGGTTCTCTTCGTATTTATTATGATCGTGAATTTAACCATGATCCGACTGACACATAAGGCAGGTGAAAAAGCATCATGAGCAGAAAAACAAAAGATCTACTTACGCAGGCAGCCATCTATATTTCCGCCGGATTCACAGTTTTCATTCTTGTGGTGATCATCGGATTTGTATTGATAAAAGGACTTCCAAGTATTAATCTTTCCTTTTTGACAAGAACCTGGGAGGATACCACTTCTTATGGATTTGTGCAGTCAGATGTGGATTCGGATGTGATCCAGGAAGGAAGCGTTGATACCCTTGGCATTACCTTAAAAGAAGGAGCGAAAGGTCTGGAAATTGTTTCCATGGATCAAGATTCCATTTTAAAAACAGCCATCAATGCCAAAGGCGCTCCGGTCAAACTCCAGAAAGGGGATTTTATCGTGAAAGCTGACCGTCAGGATGATGGCTCTCTGCGGATCAAATCCATCCATCCAGGAGGCGGCATTGTTCCTATGACCGTCACCACCATTTATATGATTCTTCTTTCTCTGATAATTGCTGCACCCATCGGCATTTTGTCCGCCGTATATCTGATTGAATATGCAAAACTTGGAAAGCTGATGACCACCATTCATTTTGCCATTGAAAACCTGGCCGGAATTCCTTCCATTATCTTCGGATTATTTGGAAATCTGTTTTTTGTAAAAATCTGCCACATGCAGTATTCCATTCTGGCAGGTGCCCTGACGCTTTCCATCATTCTTCTGCCAACCATCATTACCACAACAGAAGAAGCACTGAAGGCTATTCCGAAAACCTACCGGGAATCTTCCCTGGGACTTGGCGCCACCAGACTGCAGACCATTGCCCGAGTCGTTCTGCCAAATGCCCTGCCTGGAATTTTAGTTGCCGTGATCTTAAGTATTGGCCGAATTGTAGGGGAATCCGCAGCACTGCTTCTTACCGCAGGAACGGTTGCCAGTATTCCAAAAGCACTGGTTGGAAATTCCGCCAGCGGTGCCACCCTTACCATTAAAATGTACACCCTGATGAAAGAAGAAAATGATTTGACCACAGCATGTGCCATTGGTATTGTTCTTCTGGCAATCATCATTGTATTGAATTTTGCTTCAAAATCAATCACTAAAAAACTGTTAGCGAAAAAAGGAGAGTAGACGGCTATGGAAGGAAACACAATGCCGAAATTTACGGTGAAAGACCTGGATCTATATTATGGAGATTTTCAGGCCCTGCACCACATCAACATGGAAATACCACAAAAGCAGATCGTCGCTTTTATCGGGCCTTCCGGCTGCGGAAAATCTACTTTTCTCAAGACCTTAAACCGGATGAATGACCTGGTGGAAGGATGCCGGATTGAGGGAAAAGTTTTTCTGGATCATACGGATATTTACAAAGACATCGACGTGATCCGACTGCGCCAGAGAGTGGGAATGGTATTCCAGCAGCCAAACCCGTTTCCCATGAGCATTTACGACAACGTTGCTTACGGTCCAAGGATTCACGGTATCAAGAAAAAATCCCAGTTAGATGAGATTGTGGAACGTTCCCTGCGCCAGGCAGCGATCTGGGATGAAGTCAAAGACCGGTTAAAGAAAAATGCCGTAGGAGTATCCGGTGGCCAGCAGCAGAGAATCTGCATTGCAAGAGCCCTGGCAGTGGAGCCGGAAGTGATCCTGATGGATGAGCCCACCAGTGCGCTGGACCCCATTTCCACCTTAAAAATCGAAGACCTTGCTGTTGAGCTGAAAAAGAAATATACCATTGTCATCGTTACTCACAACATGCAGCAGGCAAGCCGTATTTCCGACAAAACTGCATTTTTCCTCACCGGTGATGTGGTAGAATACGGGGATACCATGCAGATTTTCAACAATCCCAGAGAGAAAAAGACGGAAGAGTATATTACCGGACGTTTTGGATGATGAAGCAAAAAAAGAAAGAAAAGAAGCGGGGGAGAACGCCATGCCTAGAAAAGTATATACAGAAGAATTAAACCAGCTGGCACTTCAGGTCAGCCAGATGGGAGAGCAGCTGGAATCCATGATTGACCAGGTAACACAGGCATTAAAAGATTTGGATTCCAGTCTTGCTAAAAAGATTGTAGCCGAAGATGATATCATTGATGATATGGAGCGAACCATTGAAAAAGGATGCATCCGCATTGTGGCCAAACAGCAGCCAGTGGCGACAGATCTGCGCCGTGTCACTTCCATCATGCGCCTGATTTCGGATATTGAGCGAATTGCAGACCATTGCAGCGACATTTCTGAAAATCTTTTAGAGATCAATGAAGATTCTCCGGTAACAGGACCGGAAAAACTCTTCGATATGCTGGCAGAAGTCAAAGAAATGGTGAGAGATACCATTGACAGCTTTGTGGAAGAAGATCTTGAAAAAAGCCAGCGTGTTGCCGAAAAAGACGATGAAATTGACGATTTGTTTGAGAGAATGAAAAACGAACTCTGCGCTGATATGCGGGAAAATCCGCTGCATATCAAAACCTATCTGGATTACTTTATGATTATCAAATATGTAGAACGCATGGCAGACCACTGCGTCAATATTGCAGAGTGGGTAGGATTTATCATCACCGGTGATTTAGAACAGTACATGAACAGCTAAACGCCGGAAAAACCAGTATTTCAAAGGCTTTCCAAGGAAAAACGGGAAGGCCTTTTTTTGTTCTGCAAGGAGACTTTCTCGCAAAAAGAATTGACAGCGGTACCTGAAAACTACTATAATAAGATAAGACTGTAATCAAAACAGGAAAACCAATCACAAAGGAAAAAGACATGAGAGTAATCGCAGGAAAAGCCAGAAGTCTTCCTTTAAAGACCATTCCAGGCATGGACACCAGACCTACCACGGACCGGATCAAGGAAACTTTATTCAATATGCTTCAGAATCATCTGTATGAAGCCAGTTTTCTGGATTTGTTTGCCGGAAGCGGTGCCATTGGCATCGAAGCATTAAGCCGTGGGGCAAAAGAAGCTGTTTTTGTAGAAAACGGCAAAAAAGCAGCAGACTGTATCCGGGACAACCTTACCTTTACCCGTCTGAAAGATGGGGCACAAGTGGTGAATATGGATGTTTTGCAGGCACTGCGTTCCTTGGAAGGGAAAAAGACATTTGACATGATTTTTATGGATCCTCCCTATGACCATCTGTGGGAAAAGCAGGTTCTGGAATATCTGGCTGACTCCCATCTGGCGGATGAAGGAACCTTGATTATAATAGAAGCTTCTCTTGAGACCTCATTTGCATATCTGAAGGAGCTTGGATTTACAGTTGAAAAAACAAAACGCTACAAGACGAACCAGCACGTGTTCGTAAGAAAAGCGCAGGAGAGAAATCTATGAGAAAAGCAGTTTATCCGGGCAGTTTCGACCCGGTGACATATGGCCACCTGGATGTGATCCGCAGATCCTCCTCCTTAGTGGACGAACTGATCGTAGGTGTTTTGAATAATAATACAAAAACACCGTTGTTTTCTGTGGAAGAACGTGTTAAGATACTTCTGGAAGTGACAAAAGACCTTCCCAATGTACGGATTGAGTCCTTTTCAGGATTGTCTGTAGAATTTGCAAAGCAGAGCGGAGCACAGTTTATTGTCCGCGGTCTGCGCGCGATTACGGATTTTGACTATGAGCTTCAGATGGCTCAGACCAACCGTGTATTAAATCCCGACATCGACACCATTTTTCTGACCACCAGTCTGGAATATGCTTATTTAAGCTCCTCTACAGTAAAAGAAGTGGCTTCTTATGGCGGAGACATTTCCAAACTCGTTCCCGGAGCAGTGGTAGACCGGATTTATAATAAAATATGGGAAAAGCATAAATAAACAAATAAGGAGAGAGTTATCATGAGCAGCAGAATCGAACAGATTATTGAAGAAATCGAAGAATATGTGGACAGCTGTAAATTCCAGCCACTGTCCTCTACCAAAATCGTTGTAAATAAAGAAGAGCTGGAAGAGCTTTTAAGAGAACTCCGCATGAAGACCCCGGATGAGATTAAGCGCTATCAGAAGATCATCAGCAACAAGGATGCCATCCTTCAGGATGCCCAGGCAAAGGCAGACAAGCTCATCGCAGAAGCTACTGAGCGCACCCAGAAGATGGTGGAAGAGAGCGAAGTGATGCAGCAGGCCAATGAGCAGGCAAAGGATCTTCTTGACCGGACCAACCAACAGGCACAGCAGATCCTGGATAATGCCACTAGCGATGCAAACAACATCCGCATGGGTGCCCTTTCCTACACCGATGAGATGCTGGCCAATCTGGAAAAGATCATGAGCCATACCATTGACTCTGCCGGCACCAAGTACAACAACTTTATCAACTCCATCCAGTCCTGCTACGACATCGTAAACAAAAACCGCAGAGAGCTTTCCCCGCAGGCAGCTCCTACCAATTATACGACAGAGCCAGATAACTCTGATCTGGATGAGGAGACTCTGGACTGATCTTATTTTAAGGCTTAAAAGAGAATCAGACAACAGAAAGCCGCTCCTGCAAAGCCTGCCAGACTCATCAGGAGTTTGGCCATGAGGTATGGATAGAGAGAAAGACCAGACCCTTTTAACACGCTGGCTGTCTGAGCCAGGGTACACAGTCCTCCGAAGATGGTAAGCGGAATGGCAAGAAGAAAGGCTTCCTGTCTGGAAAATGCCAGGCAGATGCGGTCGATTCCTCCGGTAAGCTCTAAAACACCTGCGAGAATAGCAGATGTTCTGGGTGAAAGGAAGGGCAGAAGGGCGGTCATTTCTGAGAGAATACAAAAGAGGACGATATAGCCGCCCAATTTTAAAATCGTAATACAGGCGTCATAGATACAGGCATCCAGAAGACCGAAGGTGATTTGGGCTCTGGGTGCCTTTTCTCGAACTGGGAAAGAAAAATTTTTTGGACTTGCAGATCTGGAAGCCCATGCTTTAAAAAGAAGAGAAAAGAAAAGAGCAGACAGTGGGATTCCGTAGATGCACACCAGTGCCGGTGTTTGAAACGAGGGATCCCCTCCTGCCAGTTTTTCATACAGCAGGTAATTTACCACAAATCCAGGACCTGCATTGTTACAGAAACATACCAGCGTCTGGGCTTCATCTCTGGAAATCCGGCCGCTGCGCCTAAGATCCCCCAGGATTCTGGCGCCGGAAGGGAAGCCGCAGAGAAATCCCGCAAAAACGGCAAAGACTCCCTCCACAGAGAGAATCCTGCTGCTTTGAAAGCGGCCAGACAGTTTCTGCAGCATCCCGGATTTCACCAGAAATCCGGATAAAATCAAAAAAGGAAGAAGAGAAGGAACCAGCGCCCCACTCCACAGCTGCAGTCCATAGTGGACTGCCAGCATTCCGTCTGCGGGGCAGCACAGTAAAAACAGGAACATTCCAAAGAGGACTGTCAGATATAAAAAAGACATGCCAGATTTCCTTACCTTTTTGTTCTGATTCATTTTATGAGGGAAAATTCTGAAATTTACGGTTCTTTTTTTGAAAGGACCGCATATATTATTTTTAGTGCCGGGAATTCCGGTGCAAGCGATGGTAAAAGGAGTGTTTTACGATATGGAAATACAGTTATGGAAAGAAATTTTGGATCCCTATGACCTTGCAGTCAAAGAGCTGATTGTGAAATTTGAGCATCTGATGCAGGAACACAGGGAAAAAGGACTGTACTGCCCCATAGAGCAGGTAAAAGGACGTGTAAAAGCCATTTCCAGCATTTTAGACAAAGCACAGAGAAAGAAAATCGAGCTGGATGAAATCGAGGAAAAACTGGACGACATCGCAGGCATCCGCATTATCTGCCAGTTTGTAGAAGACATCGGAAAGGTCGTTGCCATCATCCGGGCACGCAGTGACCTGAAAGTCATCAGCGAAAAGGACTACATAAATCATATGAAAGACAGTGGCTACCGCAGTTATCACATCATTGCCAGATACTGCGTGGAAACCCTGAAGGGTCCCAAAGAGCTGACTGTGGAAATCCAGATCCGGACCCTTGCCATGGACTTTTGGTCCACAATTGAGCATTCCTTACAGTACAAGTATAAAAAAGAGATCCCAGATCATATCCGTTTACGTCTATCTAAGGCTGCGGACGCGATCATCGTTTTAGATGCTGAGATGTCCAATGTAAGGAGCGAAATCATGGATGCCCAGAATTCTTTCCAGATTCAGGCAAATGTGGTGGCTGAAATCCTCAATAATATCCAGAATATGTACCATCTCACCAGTAAACGGGAGATGTTAAAGATCCAGGACGAATTTTACCGGATCTATAAAGAAGAAAACCTAGAACAGCTGCAGCGATTCGGCAGAGAGCTGGATACATTGGCAGAAGGATACCGGGCACAGTCGGTATCGTGATAGAAAATCAGTGTGAAAACACCTCCTCAAGATAGAATTGGGTTCCAGCGGCAGGTGGTTCAATTTTATGTATCCAGAACATGGACACCAGAAAAAGAAGCCAGAAAATGTGAACTCTCCTGGAGTGAGATTCCAGGCGCTGACGGATATGTCATTTATGGAACACAGTATGAAAAAGATCCTGAAAAATTAAAAGTTATTCGAAACAAAAATCGAACTTCCTGGACTTATACGCTGACCCAGGGAAAAACAAATTATTTGAACTTTATGATCCGTGGATTTAAGAGAACAAAATCCGGTATTGTTCTTTATACTCCGTATATCTGCGGATACATGGCATAGCTTTTATGCGTAAGTAACGAACATATCTGCTTTACAACAAAAACGGCTGGGATCCCGAAAAATAGCTGGGATACAGCCGTTTTTTGATAAATGGTATGCAAAGCTGTCAAAGTCCAACTTGATCTGCTTACGAAAGATTGTAAAATAATACCAAACAGGGTATAATCTTCTTAATCATGCAACAATCATTTGGGAATATCAATATGTGCATTCAATAAAATAAGAGGGAGTAATGGAAAATGTTGAAAAAATATTGGAAATTTCTGGCGGTGATTCTGATAGCTGTAGGGGCCGCAGCATATACGCCAGTGGTGCCAACGGCTGTTACAGCCAATGCAGCTTCGATCTCGTTAAACAAAAAATCACTTACGTTGGCAGTAAAGGACCGTTACACCTTAAAGCTTACAGGAGCAAAAAAAGTTTTGTGGTCCAGTAAGAATAAGGCGGTTGCCTCTGTCAGCAAAAAGGGACTTGTAACTGCGAAAAAAGCAGGAAAGACGGTGATCACTGCTTCTTATAAAGGGAAAAAGTATAAATGTTCTGTTGTTGTAAAAACGCCAAAAATCAGCAATGCAAAGCTACAGCTTACGGCTGGAAGCAAAAAACAGCTGTCGGTTCTTTATACCATCAGCCGTGTAAAATGGAAATCCAGCAAGCCCAGTATTGCGTCTGTGAATTCAAAAGGTGTGGTGACGGCAAAGAAAAGCGGTACTGCAAAAATTATGGCTGCAGTCAATGGAAAGACCTTTGTTTCTGCTGTAAAAGTAATGAAGGCATCGAAAGCAGACGAAAAGCCTGGACTGCCCAACAAGAAAAAATATAGAGATGTTCCTGATAATACCATGAAGACGCTTTCCAATGGCGATACCGTTGCGGCAATGTTCAACAGCTATGAAGTTCCATTGGAAGCACGAATTGATATCTTCAATTTAAAACATGGGAACACCAGAACCAAAGGAACTCTGCATGAATATCCCTACTGGCTGGAAGGAACAGAACTCTACTATTTAGAATACGGAACGTATTATGTGACATCCAAATCGAATCTGCGTCCTTACAAGTATTATACAGAATCTTACGACAGAGTATATGATCTGTTTAAAGAGCTTGGTATTCTTGGCCAGCCGGATTATGTGAAAGCACGGGAAATTGCTGTATGGATGCAGACAAGCATCACCTATGGGGATTCTCATTCAAAAGATGGAACCTGGCTTGGAATTGATAAAGGTGTATGCATCAATACAGCCAGTATGTATCAGGAATTTATGTGGCTGTTGGATGTTCCCTGCAAGATCGTTTCCAGCACCAAACTGAACCACGCCTGGAATGTAGTAGAGCTGGATGGCAAATGGTATCACGTAGATGTAACCGCTCCGTATAATCCACCCCTATATGGGGAATATACCAATGATATTGAAAGAGAAATTTTTCCAATTTGGTTTGAAGAAGACCCTTATACAAAAGCGGCAGACGAGTATGCAATCGGAGGCATGAAAAATGCAGGAGATGCTTATAGCGATGGCAGTAAAACGCTGTATTATGATACCATAGTTGACGTTTATACGGACCTGCAAAATGAAAACAGCAAATTTTATCAGAGTTATTACAATGACAGAGGCATTTCCATCTGCATCAAAAACTACGATTCCAACATGAAAAAGCACACGGAATTTCTGGAAGAGTTTATTGGAATTCTAGCGGAGCAGCATATTGGCAGCAGCATACAATGCAACAAGATGCTGGATCAGGCAGGCAATATCGTTTCGGATGATACGAACCGTGTTGTGTCGTATTACATAGCCTCCCATAAAAATCTCTGGAATGGCTATCCCAACATCTCCACCCACCCGGAGACTTACAATCCTTCCATCAAACCGCTATCATGTTATCTGACCTGACGGCGGGCGGCATTAGGCATTAGGAAAGTCCTTGACATTTCCGAATACGTGAAATATACTAGAACTAACGCATTGAAGAGAAGAGTACCAGGCAGAAGGTTCTCCAGAGAGAGGTACAAAAGGTGGAAGTACCTTAGAAACCGGTGTTTGGGAAGACCAGCTCTGAGCGGCCCTAATCCGGTCCGGTGATTCCGTTATCATCTAAATGAGATATTTCCATAGGAAATCAAAATTGGTCCACTGGACCAATTATTGATATGCTTGGCAATAAAAAGGGTGGAACCGCGGTAGAATTTTAGCTTCTTATCGCCCCTTGTGCAGATACAGTGTCTGGACAGGGGGCTTTTCTTGTTTCATAGAAAATTGCCTCCTATGAAACAAAAAACGCTCCGCGGAGATCACACTGCGGCTGTAGAGAAGTATGCCGCTAAAGCGACCCGCCGCAGGCGGCGAATCCCGCTGATTGCGAGATTCTTTTTTCATCGTCCAGACCGGGAAAAAACAGAAAGGAAGAAAGAAAAATGGTAGATTTTAAAGCAGACGAGAGATTAAACACGCTGAACCATTCCTGTGCCCATGTGATGGCCCAGGCAGTGAAGCATCTGTATCCCCAGGCAAAATTCTGGGTAGGACCGGTTGTCAAAGAAGGATTCTATTATGACATCGATCTTGGCGACATGGCAGTCAACGATGAAGTGATTGCAGCCATTGAAAAAGAAATGAAAAAGATCTGTAAAGAAGGAAAGAAGATTTACAGACGGGAAGTTTCCAAGGCAGAAGCACTGGAAATGTTCAAAGGCGATGAGTACAAGCTGGATCTGATCGACGGACTGGAAGATGGAAACATCACCGTATACGATCAGGGAGATTTCACAGACCTGTGCCGCGGACCTCACGTAGAGAGTACTAAATTATGCAAAAACTTCAAGCTGATCAAATATTCCGGCGTTTATTGGAAGGGCGATGCAAACAACCACGTTATGCAGAGAATTTATGGTGTCTGCTTCCCCACAGCAGAAGAGCTGGAAGAGCATTTAAAACTTCTGGAAGAAGCAAAAGAGCGTGACCATAGAAAAATCGGAAAAGAAATGGGTCTGTTCATGACCGATGATCTGGTTGGGCGTGGCCTTCCCATGTTCCTTCCCAAGGGATATACCGTATGGCAGGAACTGGAGAACTACATCAAAGAAAAAGAGCGGAAACTGGGTTACAACCATGTTATGACTCCCTGCGTTGGTACAGTCAATCTGTACAAGACTTCCGGCCACTGGGATCACTACAAAGATAACATGTTCCCGGCAATGGAAGTAGAGGGAGAGTCCTTCGTCCTGCGTCCTATGAACTGTCCGCATCACATGATGATTTATGCAAACCAGATGCATTCTTATAAGGATCTTCCGATCCGTATCGGTGAGATTGCCCATGACTTCCGTTTTGAAGCCAGCGGAACCTTAAAGGGAATTGAGAGAGGACGTCATTTCTGCCAGAACGATGCCCACCTGTTCGTAACACCGGATCAGATCGAAGCAGAGTTCTCACGAGTGGTTGACCTGATCTTTGATACCTACAAAGATTTCAACATCACCGATTACCGCTGCGTTCTTTCCTTAAGAGACCCGGCAGATAAGGTAAAATACCATGATGACGATGAAATGTGGAACAATGCAGAAAATGCCTTAAGAAAAGTATTAAACGATCTTGGCATTAACTATACCGAAGAAATCGGTGAAGCAGCTTTCTACGGCCCGAAACTGGATGTAAACGTAAAACCAGCCATCGGAAACGAATACACTCTTTCCACCTGCCAGCTGGATTTCTGCCTCCCGGCAAAATTCAACCTGTCTTACATTGACAAAGACGGCACCAAGAAGACTCCTGTGGTTCTCCACAGAGCGATCCTTGGTTCTCTGGACCGTTTCATGGCCTACATTCTGGAAGAGACCAAAGGAAATCTGCCGCTGTGGCTGGCTCCTTCCCAGGCAAGAATTCTTCCGGTAAAGAACGAAGATGAAGAACTGAATGCTTATGCCCATGAGCTGTATGATTACCTGGACAACAACGGCATCCGCATTGAGATTGATGAGCGAGCCGAGAAGCTTGGCTACCGTGTAAGAGCTGCCCAGGTAGAAAAGGTTCCGTATCTGATTATTCTTGGTAAAAACGAAGTCAAAGACAGAACGGTCAGCTACCGACTTCACGGAGAGCAGAATACAACAACCGTTGGAATGGAAGAGTTCCTTTCCATGCTGAAAGAAGAAATCCGTACCAAAAAATTAAATCCGGCAGCAGCAAAATAAAAATCCGGTCATGAAGGCAGTGTATAGAATACATGGAAAATGCATAAAAATGTGATTTCGTAAAATTTTATGCGAAAATATGGTTTACAAATTCAAAAATATGCGCTATCATAACAGTCATAAATGAGACAGCCGCAAAAGGCGGCTGCGGATTCTATGAGGAGGAAAACATATGAAAGCAAAGAAAGGTTTATCAATGGTTCTGGCTGCTGCCACCGCATCCTGTATGCTGTTTGCAGGTTCAGCATGTGCAGAGGAAACAACAGTAGATAAGATTCTGGAGCAGGGTTATATTACAATGGTGACAGATGCCGCATGGGCACCTTATGAGTACATCGGCGCCAACGGTGAAGTAACCGGATGTGACATTGACCTTGGACAGGCCATTGCAGATGCCCTTGGTGTAGAGCTGAAAATTGTAAACGCATCTTTTGACACACTTTCTACCTATGTAAGTAACGGAGAAGCAGATATGGTTATCGCTGCTATGACCATTACGGATGAGCGGAAGCTGACCATGGATTTCAGTGATCCGTACACCGTTGCACAGCAGTACATCATCGTTCCAAAAGATAATGATACCGTAGAGACCATTGAAGATCTGGCAGGCTACAACATCGGTACCCATTTAGGAACCACCGGTGACTTCCTGGTATGCGATGCCATTGACCTGGATGATGGCGTATTAAATGGAACAGGCGCTTCCTATTCTCAGTACAAAGCACTGACCGATGCCTGCCTGGATCTGAACAACGGCGTACTGCAGGCAATCGTATGCGACGGTCCGCTGGCTGAGAACCTGTGCACCTTAAACGACGGTTTAAAATGCTTCGAGCTGAAATACAAAGACGGAAGCACCACAGATGAGAGCTATGGAATTGCTGTAAAGAAAGGCAATACCGCACTTCTGGACAAGATCAATGAGATCCTGGATCCCATCGTAGAAGATGGTACATTTAAGGAGTTCTTTGTAAAACAGGTAGAAGCTTCTTCCATGGCAAACGAAGCAGAAGATTCCTCTGAAGCTGAGAGCGGTTCCGAGACAGAAACTGCTTCTGAAACAGAGACTGCTGCAAAATAATGATTGAACAGCCGGTTTGAATCTGCAAAAAAGGTGTTGCAAAATTTCTGTACATGATGCAGGATTTCGCAGCACCCTTTGCGGGTTTCGGCAGAATAATGTTTGGAGGAAACACCCGTATGGGATTTATAGATTCATTTGTAATGCAGTTTAACAGCACCTTTATTGTGGATAACCGCTGGAAAGTTTTCTTGGGCGGATTCAAAAACACCATCCTGATCACGGTGATTGCAGCCCTGATCGGTATTGCCCTTGGAACCGTCATTGCTGTGATCCACTACATGGCTTCCGAGAAACGGAAACGGAAAAATCTGGGAACCATCCTGCTGACCATCGTAGACAAAATTCTGGTGGCTTATGTAGCCGTGATGCGAGGAACCCCTTTGGCCATTCAGCTGATGATCATGGCATTTCTGATCCTGGCCGGAAAAGACAAGCTGGTGGTTGCCTGCGTGGCATTCGGCTTAAATTCCGCCGCCTACGTATCCGAAGTAATCCGCGGCGGTATCAATTCCGTTGACGTAGGACAGATGGAAGCCGGACGTTCTCTCGGTCTTTCCAGAGTCACCACCATGCGAAAAATCATCCTGCCTCAGGCAGTAAAAAACATTCTCCCGGCACTGTGCAACGAAGGAATTGCCGTGTTAAAAGAGACATCCATCGTTGGTCTGATCGCAGTGGTAGATTTAACCCGTGCCAGCGATCTGGTAAGAAGCCGTACCCTGCTGGCATTCTTCCCTCTGGTATCCGTTGCACTGATTTACTTCCTGCTGGTATTTGGACTTTCCACAGCAGTCGGACATCTGGAAAGGAGGTTGGCTAAGAGTGATCGAGGTTAAAGATTTACATAAAAGTTTTGGCGGGCTCAAGGTTTTAAATGGCATCACCACCACCATTGAAAAAGGAGAGCGTGTAGCTGTCATTGGTCCTTCCGGAAGCGGAAAAAGTACCTTCCTGCGCTGCTTAAATCTTTTGGAGGAGCCGGACAGCGGCCACGTCATTTTTGAGGGCGTGGATCTGACAGATCCGTCTACCGATGAAGATATGGCCCGCAGAAGAATGGGAATGGTATTCCAGCACTTTAATCTGTTTCCCCACCGCACGATCCTGGATAATATTACCCTGGCACCGATTCAGTTAAAATTAAAAACCAAGGCAGAGGCGGAAGAGCAGGCAAGACAGCTGTTGGACCGGATCGGCCTGTTAGACAAGGCAGATACCTATCCTGCCATGCTTTCCGGCGGCCAGAAACAGCGTATCGCCATTGTCCGTGCCCTGGCCATGAACCCGGACGTGATGCTGTTTGATGAGCCTACCAGTGCCCTGGACCCGGAAATGGTCGGTGAAGTGCTTCAGCTCATTGAGGAGCTGGCAGACGACGGCATGACCATGGTGATCGTTACCCACGAAATGGCATTTGCACGCCGCGTGGCATCCAGAGTGATTTTTATTGATGAAGGAATCATCAAAGAGCAGAATGCACCGGAAGAATTTTTCGTACATCCAAAGGATCCCCGTCTGCAGGATTTCCTTTCCAAAGTGCTGATCTAATGAAAAGAAAACGAGGTAAAAAAGATGTTTCAGAATGTAATTGTACGCACCCCCTGTAAACGTGTAGTAGAAGGTATCACATCCAATCCCCAGCTTGGTGCACCGGATTATGAGCTGGCTTTAAAACAGCACGCTGCTTATATTGAAGCGCTGAAAAAGACTGGCGTGGAAGTTACCGTACTTCCGGCAAACGACGAATATCCGGATTCCTGCTTCGTAGAAGATGATGCAGTGCTGACCCGTGCCTGTGCCATTATCACCAACCCTGGTGCTTCCACCAGAAAAGGCGAGATCGAGGCAATGATCCCGGTGATCAAACAGTTTTATCCGGAAGACAAGATTGAATACATCAAAGCTCCTGGAACCTTAGAGGGCGGCGATGTTATGATGGTAGGCGATCATTTCTATGTAGGACGCAGTGCCAGAACAAACGAAGAAGGCATTCGTCAGTTCATCGCCATTCTGGAGAAATATGGCCTGAGCGGAAGCGAAGTTCCCCTGGAGAAGGTTCTGCATCTGAAAACCGGTGTGAACTATCTGGAGAACAACAACATGCTGGTATCCGGAGAATTCATTGACAAACCGGATTTCGCAAAATATAACAAATACATCATTCCGGAATCTGAATCTTATGCAGCAAACTGCATCTGGATGAACGGAACCGTACTGGTACCGGCAGGCTATCCGGAAACTGAAAAACTGGTTCGCAGCATGGGATATGATGTGATTCTGGTAGATACTTCCGAGTTCCGCAAAATTGACGGCGGTTTAAGCTGTCTGTCCCTGCGGTTTACCGCTCTGAAATAATAAATTTCAAAAACCAGACAAAAACTGGCAGTTCCTTATCTAACATACAGGAACTGCCGTTTTGCTTCTATTGTTTGACTTTTTTTCGCGGAAAGGGTAAGATAGACAAAAACACTTAGAGAGGAATACCGCCTATGAATCTGCCTGCAGCGTTTCAGGAAGAGATGAAAGCATTGTTAAAGGAAGACTATGCGGCATATGAAGAAAGTTTTCAGAAGCCCAGAGTATATGGTCTTCGTGTAAACCAGTCCAAAGTTCTTCCGGAAGAATTTCGAAAAATCAGCCCTTTTTCCCTGCGCCAGGTGCCCTGGACGGAAAATGGCTTTTATTACGATTCCAAAGATCCGGTGGCCAAACATCCTTATTATCACGCCGGACTTTATTATATTCAGGAGCCAAGTGCCATGGTACCTGCTTCCAGGCTGCCCATTTCCAGAGGAGACCGAGTGCTGGACCTGTGCGCCGCCCCGGGAGGAAAATCCACAGAGCTGGCTGCCAGGCTGGATGGCAGCGGCATTTTGGTCTCCAACGATATCAGCCGCTCCAGAGCCATCGGCCTTTTAAAGAATCTGGAACTGTTCGGTGCCGGAAACATTCTGGTAACCAGTGCGGCACCGGAAGACCTGGAAGGATATTTCCCGGAATATTTTGATAAGATTTTAACCGATGTTCCCTGTTCCGGAGAAGGCATGTTCCGGAGAGACCCGGCTATGATCCACAGCTGGGAAGAACATGGTCCAGAGTATTATGTCCCCATTCAGAGGCAGATTTTAAAAAGTGCCGTCTCCCTGCTGGCTCCTGGAGGAATGCTGCTGTATTCTACCTGCACCTTTGATGAACGGGAAAATGAGGACAACATCCGCTGGATTTTAGAAGAATATCCAGAACTTTCCCTGATTCCCGCAAAATCTTCCGATGGATTCTATGAGGGAAGCCTGCCTGGAACTCTGCGCCTGTTTCCCCACAAGATCGAAGGCGAAGGACATTTTGCCGCTCTGCTGCAAAAAGCAGGGGAGCGTTTCCCTGCGGCGGTTTCTCCCTCAAAAAAGACAACGGTTCCAGAAGAGCTGGAAGACTTTTTCAACCTGGTAAAGATTCCCATTCTGGAAGATACCATTCTGGAAATCCGCGGTGGAAAGGCCTATGCTGTTCCAAAAGAACTGCCATCTGTGAAAGGATTGAGTTTCCTGCGTACAGGGCTGTATTTAGGAGATCTTAAGAAAAATCGGTTTGAACCTTCCCAGGCTCTGGCCATGTACCTGAAGAAAGGAGTCTTTTCTCAGACCGTGGACCTTTCCTGTGAAGATCCAAATGTCATCCGCTATTTAAAAGGAGAAACTGTGGAAGTACCGGAATGCCCATGGGATGGCTGGGTACTGGTGTGCGTGGACGGATTTTCTCTTGGATGGGCCAAGGCAAAAAATGGTACCTTAAAGAACAAATATTGTACAGGGTGGAGGATGCAGTAAAATGGCAAATACACGTCTGGATAAATTTCTGGCAAATGCCGGCGCAGGCACCCGTTCAGAAGTAAAAACCTATATCAAAAAGGGACGGGTGTCAGTCAATGGACAGACCGTTACCGATCCAAATTTTAAATTTGAAGAAACCGGGGCAGAAATCCTTTTTGACGGAACATCTGTAGCTGCATCCGGATATGCCTATTATCTGCTTCACAAGCCTGCAGGGTGTGTGACAGCAGTGCGGGATGCCCATGCTCCCACGGTCATGGACTATTTAAAAGAGGCAAAAGGAAAAGACTTAGCTCCCGTGGGACGGCTTGACAAAGATACCGAAGGCCTGCTTCTGATTACCAATGACGGCACCCTTGCCCATCAGCTGTTATCACCCAGGAAACATGTGCCAAAGACCTATGAGGCCCGGATTTCGGGAATTGTGACTGCAAAAGAGCAGGTGTCCTTTGCTGCGGGATTAGATATTGGAGATGAAAAACCGGCTCTGCCTGCTGTGTTAAAGATTTTGGAAACCAATGAAGAGACAGGAGAGTCTTTGATTCGGGTCACTGTGGAAGAAGGGCGGTTTCACCAGGTAAAGCGCATGTTTCATGCGGTGGGCATGGAAGTGGTGTACTTAAAACGCCTTTCCATGGGACCACTGATTCTGCCAAAAGATCTGAAAAAAGGCGCTTTTCGTCCTTTGACAAAAGAGGAGCTTTTCGCACTTCGAAATCTTCAGAAAGGAGTGGATGAATCATGAAGATACAGGCAGTAATCTTTGACCTGGACGGTACCCTGGTGGATTCCATGTGGATGTGGAAAGACATTGACATCGAATACCTGGGAAGATACCAGATTCCCCTTTCAGAGGAGTTTCAGCGGGAAATTGAGCGGGAGATTGAAGGAAAAAGTTTTACCGAGACGGCTGTGTATTTTAAAGAGCGCTTCCAGCTTCCAAAGACGCTGGAAGAAATCAAAGAGGACTGGAACCTGATGGCTTATGAAAAATATGCCCATGTGGTTCCCTTAAAACCAGGGGCAAAAGAATTTTTGGAGTTTCTGAAAGAAAAACAGATTCCCTGCGGGATTGCCACCAGCAACAGCCTGGAGCTGGTGACGGCGGCCTTAAAGCAGCATGGAATCTTTGACTATTTTTCAGCGATTATCACCGGATGCATGGTTCAGAAAGGAAAACCGGCCCCGGATGTCTACCTAAAAGCGGCCGAAGAGCTTCATGCAGACCCCAAAGCCTGTCTGGTTTTTGAAGATGTGCCCATGGGCATTCTTGCAGGAAAACATGCGGGGATGATTGTCTGTGCTGTGGCAGACCGTTTTTCAGAGGATCAGCTGGAAGCAAAAAAAGAGCTGGCAGATGCCTTTATTACCAGCTATGACCAGGTACCGAAGATGTTTAGAGAGGATTTTACATGATACATGATTTTTTGCCTGTCTCCAGACAGGATATGAAAAAAAGGGGAATTGAGCAGCTGGACTTTGTTTATATCAGCGGGGATGCCTATGTGGACCATCCTTCTTTCGGCCATGCCATCATCACCCGGATGCTGGAGGCCAATGGGTTTTCCGTAGGAATCATTGCACAGCCGGACTGGAAAGACAAAAACAGTGTGACCATTCTTGGCCGTCCCCGTCTTGGTTTTCTGGTAAGTGCTGGAAATATGGATTCCATGGTAAATCACTATACAGTTTCCAAAAAACACCGGAAAACAGACTCCTATTCTCCAGGAGGCGTCATGGGAAAACGGCCGGACAGAGCGGTGATTGTCTATGGAAATCTGATCCGCCAGACCTACAAGGACGTGCCCATCATCATTGGCGGAATTGAAGCAAGCCTGCGCAGGCTTGCCCACTATGATTACTGGGAAAATAAGATCCGCCGCAGCGTGCTCTTAGATTCCGGTGCCGACCTCCTTTCCTACGGAATGGGAGAGCACAGCATTCTGGAAATTGCCCAGGCACTGAATTCTGGTCTGGCAGTATCAGACATTACCTTTGTAGATGGAACGGTTTATAAAACCCAGCATCCGGAAAATATTTACGACTATGAAACCCTGCCTTCCTTTGCAGAGGTAAAGGCTGATCCCATGGCCTATGCAAGAAGCTTTGCCATTCAGTACCGAAATACAGATCCCTATTCTGGAAAGCGGCTGGCAGAGCCCTATCCGGACAACATCTGGGTGGTGCAGAATCCTGCGTCCAAACCCCTGACCCGCCAGGAAATGGATGATGTGTATACCTATCCGTATATGAGAACGTATCATCCCTCCTACAAGGCAGCCGGAGGCATTCCAGCCATTTCTGAGATCCAGTTCAGCCTGGTAAGCAACCGGGGATGCTTTGGTGCCTGCAGTTTCTGCGCCCTGACGTTCCATCAGGGGCGGATCATTCAATTCAGGAGCCATGAGTCTCTCGTCGAGGAGGCCAAATTATTTACTAAAGATCCGGACTTTAAAGGCTACATCCATGACGTGGGAGGGCCAACGGCGGACTTCCGGCAGCCTGCCTGTGAAAAACAAAACACCAAAGGTGCCTGCCCTGGCAGGCAGTGCCTGTTTCCGTCTCCCTGCAAGAATCTGAAGATCGATCACTCCGATTATCTGGCTCTTCTTCGGAAGCTGCGTGCCCTGCCCGGAGTAAAAAAAGTTTTTATCCGTTCCGGTATCCGCTTTGATTACCTGATTCACGACAAAGACGACCGGTTTTTCAGGGAACTGGTAAAATACCACATCAGCGGCCAGCTGAAGGTGGCTCCGGAGCATGTGTCCGACCGGGTGCTTTCCTGCATGGGCAAGCCGCCTCACAGTGTGTACGCTGCATTTACGGAAAAATACAAAAAACTGAACAAAGAAGAAGGCATGAACCAGTTTCTGGTACCCTATCTGATGTCCTCTCACCCGGGAAGCACCTTAAAGGACGCTGTCACACTGGCAGAATATCTGCAGACCCTGGGCTACATGCCGGAACAGGTACAGGACTTTTATCCAACGCCGTCTACCATTTCCACCTGCATGTACTATACCGGAGTGGACCCAAGAACCATGGAACCCGTATATGTTCCCAAAAATCCCCACGAAAAGGCCATGCAGCGTGCCTTAATCCAGTACCGGAATCCGGCCAATTATGATCTGGTAAAGGAAGCCCTGGAAAAGACCCACCGGACAGACTTAATCGGCTACGGGCCAAAATGCCTGATCCGGCCGGAAAAATTCAAAACAGGCGTCAGGGAACAGGGCAGCAGTAAAGGCGAAAAAGACAGAACACCAAATGGCAAAACCGGACGCAAAACCATCCGGAATGTACACAAAAAGAAAGGTGGGAGAGGATGATGGCATTGGAAAATCAGATTGCAGTGGTTACCGGAGCCTCTTCCGGCATGGGCAGAGAGTTTTCCAGGCAGATCTGCCTCCATGACTGCAGCTTAGATGAAATCTGGCTTATCGGCCGGAGTGAGAAAAAATTAAAACAGATAAAGATTGCCCTGGAAGAAGCGGTGATTTCCGCAGATACAAGGGTGCGCATTTTTCCCATGGATCTGACAGACAAAGAAGATCAAAACGCATTTTTTCACCATCTAAACGAAGAAAAGCCCAGGATCCGGATGCTGGTGTGTGCCGCCGGCATGGGAGTCATTGGAAATGCAGAGCGCCTTCCCATGAAGCCGCAGCTTGAAACGGTGGAATTAAACTGCGAAGCACTCACTGCCGTCACCTTTGGCTGTCTGCCCTGCTGCAGACAGGGAAGTCGGATTCTCCTTCTTTCCTCTGCATCAGCGTTTCTGCCTCAGCCAGGATTTGCCGTGTATGCGGCATCCAAATCCTACGTCTTAAGCCTTGCAAGAGCACTTGGAAGGGAGCTTCGAAACCGGGGCATTTCCGTCACAGCAGTGTGTCCTGGGCCAGTGGATACGCCCTTTTTTAAACGAGCAGAGGAATACCAGAAGCGCCGTCCTGGAAAAGATGCATTTCTGGCAGATCCAAAGAAGGTGGTTAAAAAAGCCTTAAGAGATGCCATGCACCGCCGTCCGGTTTCCATTTACGGGTTTTCCATGAAGGGAGCCTGCCTTGCAGGAAAGATTCTTCCAGCAGACCTGTTAATGTGGGCTTTTGAAAAGCTTTTCTAAAATAAGACAAAAAGAGGTACCCATGAAATTGTCAAAAAAAGTAAAAATTGAAAAAGGAGATTTCGGCTATATCCGAAGTCAGAAGAAAAAACGGATTCTCATTACCTGCTGCTTATTTGCCATCACTCTGCTGATTTATTTTACCGGCCTGATTCAGACAAAGACAAGACTGAACATGTTCACTTTTGTGGCCATTATGGGCTGCCTTCCCGCAGGAAAAAGTGCGGTAGGCATGATTATGATACTGATGCAGAAACCTATTTCCGAAGAAGTGTACGAAAAAGCTAGCAAAGCTGCCAAAAGCGGAACCATGTTTTATGAGCTGTGTTTTACCACCTATGAAAAAGTCATTCCCGTGGACTGCTTATACATCAGCGGCTCCCATGTAGTGGGATACGCATCTTCCGAAAAAGCAGATGCCCCATTTCTTGAAAAACACTTAAAGGAAATCCTAAAAAAGAACAGCCGCAGCCGGGAAGTCAAGATTTTCAAAGACCTGAAACCGTTTTTGGACAGAGTCCAGTCTTTGGAAGTCCACAGAGATCCAAAAGATCCAAAGTTTCAGACCTTGGAAGAGCGGAATCATGACGTAAAGCTCACTCTGCTGAATGTGGCATTATAAAGGGGAAAATCGATGAAAGAACTTACCGTACAATCCCAGGATGCCGGACAGCGTTTCGACAAATTTCTGGCAAAATATTTAAACAAAGCACCCAAAAGTTTTGTCTACAAAATGCTGCGGAAAAAGAACATTACCTTAAATGGAAAGAAAGCAGAAGGAAATGAAAAACTGGAAAAGGGAGACTGTGTCCGCCTGTTTTTCTCCGACGAAACATTGGAGAAATTTTCCCAGGTACAGATTTCCCATGTCAAACAGAACCTTTCTATCCTTTATGAAGATGAACACATACTTCTTATCAACAAGCCCTGCGGCCTCCTCTCCCAGAGGGCAAAACCCTCGGACGTTTCGCTGGTAGAGCAGGTGCAGTCCTATTTATTGGATACCGGGGCTGTGACAGAAGAAAGTATGCGTCTGTTCCGGCCTACCGTGTGCAACCGCTTAGACCGGAACACCAGCGGCATGGTGGCTGCCGCAAAGACCTTAAAAGGTGCCCAGTATTTAAGCCAGGTCTTCCATGACCGGACCGTCCATAAATATTATCACTGTCTGGCAGCGGGGCGTATTCAAGAAGCTTCCCACCTAAAAGGGTGGCTTACCAAAAATCCAAGGACCAATCAGGTCCAGATTTCAAAAAAAGCGATTTCAGAAGAGTCCCAGCCCATTGAGACTCTTCTTATCCCGGTTTCTTCCTGCGATGACGCAACCCTTCTGGAAATCTGCCTGATTACAGGGCGTTCCCACCAGATCCGCGCCCACTTGGCATCCATCGGACATCCTATTATCGGAGATCCCAAATATGGAAAAGCATCCATCAACCGGGAGTATGAAAAAGCCTTTGGGTTAAAATATCAGCTTCTTCATTCTTTCCGTCTGGAAATGCCGGACACCAAAAACGGCTTTTCCTACTTAAATGGAAAGGTGTTTTACGCACTGGAACCGGAGCTTTTTCGGAAAATTGCAGAAGAGAAAGGAATCCGCTTATGGCAACCTGGAACTCCAGAGGCTTAAGAGGTTCAACCTTAGAAGAACTCATCAACCGCACCAACGAGCAGTACCTGGAGAAGGGCCTTGCTTTGATTCAGAAAATTCCAACCCCCATTACCCCCATCCGCATCGACAAGGAACACCGGCACATTACCCTTGCCTATTTTGAGCAGAAGAGTACGGTAGACTATATCGGTGCGGTTCAGGGAATCCCGGTATGCTTTGATGCCAAAGAATGCGCAGTGGATACTTTTACCCTGGCCAATGTCCATCCTCATCAGGTGGCTTTTATGGAAGCTTTTGAAAAGCAGGGAGGAATCGCCTTTTTCATCCTGTTTTATACGGCCAGAAATGAACTGGTCTACCTTCCTTTGAAAGATCTGCTTCGTTTCTGGGAGCGGGCCCAGAACGGAGGAAGAAAAAGTTTCCGCCACGAGGAGCTGGATCTTTCCTATGTCATTCCCATGCATGGCGGTGTCCTGGTTCCCTATCTGGAGGCTCTGCAAAAAGATTTGAACTCCAGGGATTGACAAGAATGGTTGTTTTTCGTATAATAACCGTTAGTAATTCAATGTGCTAGTATGATAGCACTGTGAATCGTTAAAGTGTCTAATCTTTCGAACTAAAGGAGAATCGTATGAAACAGCGTCTGCTCCACACACCGGAAGGTGTGCGGGATATTTACAATGAAGAATGTGAGCGGAAATTAACCCTCCAAAGACATCTGCAGGAAACCCTGCGTTCTTATGGATACCGGGATATTGAAACGCCCACCTTTGAATATTTTGATGTTTTTGGAAGAGAAGTGGGAACGGTTCCTTCCACGGATCTGTATAAATTTTTTGATCGGGAAGGAAATACCCTGGTACTTAGACCGGATATCACCCCTTCCATTGCAAGAGCAGCTTCCAAATATTATCCGGAGGAAGCACTTCCCGTCCGGCTCTGTTATATGGGAAACACCTTTATCAACAATTCCAGCTATCAGGGCCGTTTAAAAGAGACTACCCAGATCGGTGCAGAATTTATCGGCGACAGCCGGGTGTCTGCAGACGGAGAAATTGTGGCTCTGGCCATTGATACCTTATTGTCTGCCGGTCTTACCGAATTTCAGATCAGCCTTGGTCACGCCGATTTTTTCCAGAGCCTGTGCGAAGAAGCAGGACTGAATGAAGAGACAGAATCCAAGCTTCGCAACCTGATTTCCAACAAGAATCATTTCGGTGTAGAAGAACTTTTAGCTGGCCAGAAACTTTCCGCTTCCTTAAAAGAGCTGTTTATCCGGCTGCCTCAGCTGTTTGGCGCTGAAGCTGTCCTTACGGAAGCCTCCGGCATGACGGACAATCCAAAAGCCCTGGCAGCTGTGTCCCGCCTTCAGGAAATTTCCAGAATTCTGAAATTATACGGTTTTGAAAAATACGTTTCCTTTGACCTTGGAATGCTCAGCCGATATATGTATTACACGGGTATCATTTTCCGTGGATACACTTTCGGTACCGGTGAAGCCATTATCAAAGGCGGACGCTACGACCACCTTCTTGGCCACTTTGGAAAAGAAGCACCCTCTGTGGGATTTGTGGTCATGTCTGACCAGCTGTTAAATGCCCTGACAAGACAGAAGATTGCCGTAGAGACAGACCCAAGCCCGGTTGTTCTTTCTTACACCCCGGATGAGCAGGCAGATGCCATCCAAAAAGCACAGAGCTTACGAAAAGCCGGTAAAAAAGTGATTCTGGAGGAACAAGACGTATGAGATATCTGACATTTGCCCTGGCAAAGGGCCGTCTGGCAAAACAGACCCTGGAACTGTTTGAAAAAGTAGGGATCACCTGTGAGGAAATGAAAGATCCTTCCTCCCGAAAACTGATTTTTGTCAATGAAGATTTGAAATTAAAATTTTTCCTTTCTAAAGGACCGGATGTTCCCACCTACGTAGAATACGGTGCAGCAGACATTGGAATCGTAGGAGAGGATACCATCTTAGAGGAGCAGCGCAGCCTGTACGAGGTGATGGATTTAGGATTTGGAAAATGCCGGATGTGTGTGTGCGGACCATCTTCTGCCAAAGAACTGCTAAAATCCCAGGAGCTGATCCGGGTAGCCACTAAATATCCTCACATTGCCAAAGATTATTTTTACAACAAAAAACATCAGACCGTGGAAATCATCAAGCTGAACGGCTCCATTGAGCTGGCCCCTATTGTAGGGCTTTCCGAAGTGATTGTAGATATCGTTGAGACCGGAACCACCCTGCGGGAAAATGGCCTGGAAGTGTTAGAAGAAGTCTGCCCACTGTCTGCCAGAGTGGTAGTCAATCAGGTGAGCATGAGAATGGAAAATGAGCGCATCACCCAGCTGTTAAAAGACCTGCGGGCGCAGATACACAAAGGAGGCATGTAATCATGCGTATGGTAAAACTTACAGAAGAAAGCCGTTCCCGGCTGTTGGAGGATCTGTTAAAGAGAAGTCCCAACCAATATCCCCAGTATGAAAGCCGGGTTTCTGAAATCATTGCAAATATCCGTGAAAAAGGAGACGAAGCTCTGTTTTCCTATACCAAAGCCTTTGACAAGGCAGATATCGGACCGGAAAATGTCCGGGTCACCGAAGAAGAAATTCAGGAAGCTTACACAAAAGTAGATCCAGGCCTGGTGGATGTGATCCGCAAAGCCCTGGTGAATATCCGCAGCTACCACGAAAAGCAGAAACGCTACAGCTGGTTTGACAGCACTCCCAAAGGCACCCTTCTGGGACAGAAAGTCACTCCTCTGCGGGCAGTAGGTGTGTATGTACCTGGTGGAAAGGCTGCGTATCCCTCTTCCGTTTTGATGAACATTGTTCCTGCAAAAGTGGCAGGTGTGGAGAAAATTGTCATGACTACTCCCTGTAATGCAGCCGGAGAAATCAATCCTGCTACCTTAGTGGCAGCCAAAGAAGCAGGTGCCGATGAGATTTACAAGGCAGGCGGCGCCCAGGCCATTGCGGCACTGGCATTTGGCACCGAAAGCATCCCGAAAGTAGACAAGATCGTAGGACCTGGAAACATTTACGTAGCACTGGCAAAAAAAGCCGTGTACGGCCATGTCAGCATTGACTCCATTGCAGGCCCCAGCGAAATTCTGGTACTGGCAGATGAGACCGCCAATCCCAGATATGTGGCAGCAGACCTGCTTTCCCAGGCAGAGCACGATGAGCTGGCAAGCGCCATTTTAGTGACTACAAGCGAAGAACTTGCAAAAAAAGTATCCTCTGAAATTGATGAATTTTTAAAGACCCTTTCCAGAAAAGAGATTATCCAGAAATCCCTGGATAATTATGGACATATCCTGATTGCTGAAAATCTGGAGGAAGCCATTGAGGCAGCCAATGAAATCGCATCCGAGCATCTGGAGATTGTCACCCGTGATCCCTTCCAGGTGATGACCAAAATCCGCAATGCGGGAGCTATTTTTATCGGAGAATACAGCAGCGAACCTTTAGGCGATTATTTTGCAGGCCCCAACCATATCCTGCCCACCAACGGCACTGCCAAGTTCTTCTCTCCTTTAAGTGTGGATGATTTTGTAAAGAAATCCAGCATTGTCTATTATTCCAGAGAGGCCCTGGAGGAAGTTCATGAGGATATTATCCGGTTTGCAAAGGCAGAGCAGCTGACTGCCCACGCAAATTCCATTCAGGTACGTTTTGAAAAAGACTGATGATACAGGAGGAAGCAGGATGGAACGGACAGCATCCATTACCCGAAATACCAAAGAGACACAGATTGCCCTTTCATTAAATCTGGATGGAAAAGGCAGTTATCAGGTAGATACCGGCATTGGCTTTTTTAATCACATGCTGGAAGGTTTTTCCAGACATGGCTTTTTTGACCTGAATATCCAGGTAAAAGGCGATCTTCAGGTGGACACCCACCACACCATCGAGGATACCGGTATTGTCCTTGGAATTGCCATCAAAGAAGCCGTGGGAGAGAAAAAGGGCATCCGTCGTTATGGAAGCTGCATTCTTCCCATGGATGAATGCCTGGTAATCTGCGCGGTGGACCTGTGCGGAAGACCCTATCTTTCCTATGAAAGCCCGTTTACCGTGTCCCGGTGCGGTGATATGGATACCGAGATGGTAAAAGAATTTTTCTATGCCATTTCCTATGCAGCAGGCATGAACCTGCACATCAAAACCCTGACTCCAGGGAACAACCATCACATGATGGAAGCCATGTTTAAGTCTTTTGCGAAAGCCCTGGATATGGCCGTTTCCGCAGAACCCCGCACGGATCAGGTACTTTCCACGAAAGGAAGTTTGTAAAATGACAAAGAAAAACGTGAGTGCGTATTTATTTTTAAAGAACGGCAGGGCGGCATCCGGATTTGACGGAGCCCTTTGGGAAGGAGAAAACCGTCCGGCCGTTTTGGCCCAGCTGTATGAAAACAGTGGTGCCGACGAGCTCATTGTGTTCGATCTTTCCAAAGGAGATGACGAACACGAAGAGTCCTTAAATCAGATCCGGGAGATTGCCAGAGCCGTAGATTTTCCCATTTTCGGATGCGGAAACATCCGGAGGGTGGAGGATGTGAAAAAACTGCTCTATGCCGGATGCCGGAAAGCCTTCTTAAACTTTTCCAAAAATTCCAATGTGGCTATGGCTGAGGAAGTTTCCAAGCGTTTTGGAAAAGAAAAAATTGGTGTATGCCTGGAAACCCTGGAAGATTTTGCAGAAAACAGAGAGCTTGTCAGCGCCTATGCTTCGGAAATTCTGACTCTGGACGGCAGTGCGCCTTCGGGTGCTCTGGAAGTGCCGGTTCTTCCGGTGCTGTTTCATGCAGGGGAAGATGATCTGCTTCCGCTGTTTTCCAATGAGTTCGTATCCGGTGTGGCCGCTTCTTTATTTACGAGAGATCCGGATTCCATTATGGAGCGCAAACATGCGTTGAAGAAACATGGCATTTCCGTCAACCTGTTTGAAAGTCCCTATACCTGGGACGATCTGAAAAAAGGCAGTGACGGCCTGATTCCGGTAGTTGTACAGGACTACAAAACCCTGGAAGTGCTGATGGTGGCGTATATGAATCAGGAAGCCTATGAAAAAACCCTCCGGGGCGGACGGATGACTTATTACAGCCGAAGCCGTCAGGAGCTGTGGATCAAAGGAGAGACATCCGGACATTTCCAGTATGTCCAGAGTCTGTCCATTGACTGTGACAACGATACCATTCTGGCAAAAGTGCGCCAGATCGGTGCTGCCTGTCATACCGGAAACAGAAGCTGTTTCTACCGGGAAATGGTGAAAAAGGACTATGCCGATACCAATCCCATGAAGGTGTTTGAGAACGTGTACAATGTCATCATAGATCGAAAGCTTCATCCCAAGGAAGGCTCTTACACCAACTACTTGTTTGACAAAGGAATCGACAAGATCCTGAAAAAAGTGGGAGAGGAAGCCACAGAGATTGTCATTGCAGCCAAAAATCCAAACCCGGAAGAGATCAAGTATGAAATCAGCGATTTCCTCTATCATGTGATGGTGCTCATGGCAGAGCGTGGCGTAACCTGGGAAGACATTACCAGAGAGCTGGCAAACCGCTGATATGAGTGAATCTGCAAAAAAACGGCTGCAAAAAAACCTCCTGCTTGTTCTTCTGGTTCTGGCATGTTCCGTTGTTCCATCCGGTGAGGCACAGGCAGCCAAACGGGGATGGGTGCGCAGCGGAAATACCTACTACTATTACCTGAAAAACGGGAAAAAGGCAAAGAACCGGTGGGTGGGAGACTATTATGTAACCAAAACCGGTGCCAGGGCCACAAATCAGTGGATCACTTCCAAAGGAAAACGCTGGTTCGTGGGGGAAGATGGAAAATACATCCCCAATTTTCGGGGCGGCTGGGTCAAAATTGGAAAAAACTGGTACTATTACACCAAAAGTGGAAAGAAAAAGACCAGCACCTGGATTACCTGGAAAGGACAGCGCTATTATGTCAATGAAAAAGGCATCCGGGCTGTCCACTGGCAGAAAATCCAGAAAAAACAGTATTATTTTGATAAATCCGGAAATTTAAAAACCAGTTCCTGGTTAAAAAAGGGAAGCTGGTATTATTACGTCAACAGCAAAGGGCGTTTGTCCACCAAGGAGCGGATGAACACCAACAGCCTGGCAACAGCTACCAAAATCCGGTATGAGACTTCCACGCTGCAGGTGAATCTGGAACAATCGGAAAAATACGGAACGGTCTACTGGACGGCCCATGTAAAGATCAAAGATCCTTCTCAGATAAAGACACCGCTGTCCTATGGAACCTATGGCGGAGCCAGGGAACTGACTTCCCATGCAGTCTCCCGCATCGGAGCCATTGTTGGGATCAACGGAAGTGCATTTTCCTATTCCAGTGGAATGCCGGGATTTGATGCGGTGATGATCAAGGACGGACGAATTTACAACAAGGCGCTTGGAACCAGTTATTCCCTTCTAGCCATCAAACGGGACGGCACCCTGTACAATCCGCCCCAGGGTCTGACTGCCAGTGCCCTGATAAAACAGGGGGTAACGGCAACTTTCAATTTTGGGCCGGTTCTGATCAAAAATGGAAAATCCATGCCGGTGGACTATGAAAACTTTTCTCTGACAGCTTATAAAGATCCAAGAACAGCTGTGGGAATGGTAAAAAAAGGAGAGTATGTCCTTTTGGTTGCTGATGGGCGTGGAAGCGGCGGCTCCCGTGGATTAAACCAGCGGGAGATGAATGCCATTTTTAAAAGCTTTGGATGCCGTTTTGCCTACAACTTGGACGGAGGCGGTTCGTCTGTTCTCGTATACCGGGGACGCGTCTTAAACCATCCTTCGGACGGACAGGAACGGGCCTGCGGAGATTTTCTCTGTTTTACAGAATAAATAAAAAGACAGAAGCTGAAAAGAGGTTTCTGTCTTTTTTCTTGAAAAATCTGCCAAATACAATGCCACACGGATTACTCCGCAAAAAACTGATCCGTAAGGTCTCAGCTCCGATTTGGTCGGTGCTAAACGTGTGCCACTGGCACACAGTACCTGCAAACAGTCGGAATCTGCAGATTTACTGCGTAAATTGCTACTTTCTTATGTTTGGCGGGGCATAAAGTCATAAATCCACTCCTGTGCAAGCACATCGTGGTTTTAGGCTTTTGCCCCTGCCATTGGCTTTACAAAAAGTTTATGAACATATTAGATTTTTGCTGTTGCTTTTCGCACATAAACTGATACCATAGAAGAAGAGAAATCTGATTCAGGAGGAATTTTATGTTTGGATACATTATCTGTAATAAAAGCGGACTTTCCAAAGAAGAGCTTGACCGGTATCAGAGTGTGTACTGCGGACTGTGCAGGGCATTGGGAGACCGCTTCGGACAGAAAGAGCGGATGAGCTTAAGCTTTGACATGGCTTTTCTTGCGCTCCTTCTTTCTTCTTTGTATGAGCCGGAGGAAAAAGGCGAATCTTTCCGCTGCCCGGTGCATCCCTTACGTCTGCAGAGTGCTGTAAAAAATGAATACATTGATTACGCTGCGGATATGACCATTCTTCTCACCTATTTCAAATGTCTGGATGACTGGCAGGATGAGCAGAAGAAAAGCAGCAAAAAATTTGCAGACATTTTAAAGAAAAGCTGCGACGACATTGAGCGGAAATATCCCCGTCAGTGGGAAGCCGTTTCTTCCAGCATTCAGGCATTAAACGCCGTTGAAAAAGCGTCTGATTCTGAGCCGGATCAGGCCATCAACTGCTCTGGAAGAATGCTTTCCGAATTGTTTGTCTACAAAGAAGATTTCTGGAGCAACAGCCTGCGCCTGTTTGGATTTGAACTGGGACGGTTCATTTATCTTATGGACGCAGCTATTGATTATAAAAAAGATCTGAAAACTGGAAACTACAATCCACTTCTTGGGCTGCAGAAAAAACCGGAAGATATCGAACCAGAACTGTCCAATCTCATTGGCAGTGCAGCCAGAGAATTCGAAAAACTTCCCCTGGTTCAGGATCTGCATCTGCTGCGGAATATTCTGTATGGCGGTGTATGGCAGCAATACTATGCAAAAGTACCTGGAAAGGAGAAACAGTCATGATCGACGATCCCTATAAAGTCCTTGGAATATCTAAGGATGCCACAAAAGATGAAATCAAACGCGCCTACCGGCAGAAAGCAAAACAGTACCATCCGGACCTTCATCCGGATGACCCCCACGCTACCGAAAAAATGAATGAAATCAACGAAGCTTACGACATGCTGAACAATCCAGAAAAATACCAGCGTCAGCGCCAGACCCAGGGAAATCCATATGGACAGAATTCCTATGGAAACCGCAGCTACGGAAGCCAGGGAACCTACGGGAACCAGGGCAGTTATGGAAATCAGGGAAGCTATGGCAGCCAGGGCGGATACGGAAATCAGGGAGACTATCAGCAGAACGGGTATGGCGGATACGGCAGTTTCGGTGATTTTAATTTTGATGATCTCTTTGGTTTTGGCCGTGCATATTATGAGATTCCACGACCTTCTGCCCAGCCAGGAGACAGCAATGACATACGACAGGCAATAGACTTTATCAACATGCGCCAGTTTACCTATGCCAATGATACCTTAAACGGAATCATCAGCAGCAGCCGGGATGCCCGCTGGTTTTACTTAAGCGCCCTGGCAAACAACGGACTGGGAAACAGCATCCGGGCCATGGAGCAGATCCAGAGAGCGGTAGAGATGGCACCTCAGAATCCCGTTTACCAGCAGACTTTTCAGGCGCTGCGCCAGAGCGGCACCTCTTATACTGAAAATGGAGAAGGCTTCCAGCGGTATGCAGAAGGCATGAGCCGGATGTGTATGAGCTTCTGTGCCATGCAGTTTCTGTGCATGTGCTGCAGACCCTGCTGATGGGTCTGGCAGGTCTGATTTTACGAATGAATAGAAAGGACAGACAACTATGAGCAAAGTAATCGGCATTGACCTCGGAACCACAAACAGCTGTGTTTCCGTTGTAGAAAATGGAGCGCCGGTGATCATTCCCACTTCTGCAGGCGGACGGACCACCCCAAGTATTGTAGCATTTACAAAAAAAGGAGAGCGGCTGGTAGGAGAGGCGGCCAGACGCCAGGCAGTGACCAACCCGGACCGCACCATCAGTTCCGTGAAACGGCATATGGGAACCGACTGGTCTGCCAGAATCGACGGAACTGTCTACAAGCCTCAGACCATCAGCGCCATGATTTTAATGCAGTTAAAAAAAGATGCAGAAGACTTTTTAGGGGAGCCTGTGACGGAGGCAGTCATCACGGTTCCCGCTTATTTTAACGATATTCAGCGCCAGGCAACCAAGGACGCCGGACGGATTGCAGGCCTTACCGTCAAGCGGATCATCAATGAGCCAACCAGCGCCGCTCTTTCTTACGGACTGGATCACGGCGAGCCCCAGAAAGTCATGGTCTACGATTTAGGCGGCGGCACTTTCGATGTGTCTATCATTGAGATTGGTGAAGGAGTCATCGAAGTTCTGGCAACCGCCGGTGACAACCACCTTGGCGGCGATGACTTTGATGAGCGGGTAGTCTCCTGGATCACCGATGCCTTCCGCAAAGAACATTCTGCTGATATTTCCAGGGATTTTGCTGTCATGCAGCGTATCCGGGAAGCCGCAGAACAGGCCAAAAAAGAACTTTCTTCCTCTGAGAGCACCCATATCATGCTGCCGTACCTGACCCAGATAAAGGGCGAGCCGGTTCATTTGGATCTGACCCTTACCAGAGCAGAATTTGACCGTTTAACCTCTGATCTGGTAGATCGGACTGCTGGACCGGTGAAAAATGCGCTTGCTGATGCCGGGATTGCTCCATCAGAACTTGGAAGAGTTCTTCTGGTAGGCGGTTCTACCAGAATTCCGGCTGTTGCCGAAAAAGTAAAAATACTTACAGGAAAAGAGCCCTCTAGAAATATCAATCCGGATGAATGTGTTGCCCAGGGCGCCGCGGTTCTTGGAAGCACCCTTCAGGGAAATGCCATTATAGCTGCCGGAGCTTCCGACGGTATTCTGCTTTTGGATGTAACGCCCTTAAGTTTATCCATTGAAACCGTAGGGGGTGTAGCCACCCGTCTGGTAGAACGCAATTCTACCCTGCCTGCACGGTTTACGAAAATTTTCTCCACAGCAGCTCCCTATCAGAGAGAAGTAGATATCCATGTCCTTCAGGGCGAGCGTCCCCTGGCAAAAGACAACAAAACCATCGGACGGTTCAAGCTGAAAGGCATCAAGCG
Organism: uncultured bacterium; assembly: GCA_905214955.1. Classification (GTDB taxonomy): domain Bacteria; phylum Bacillota; class Clostridia; order Lachnospirales; family Lachnospiraceae; genus Limivivens. The sequence continues at coordinate 30,888 of CAJMON010000002.1, read as the reverse complement.
CGCCCCTGCCGGAGTACCCCAGATTGAAGTCACCTTTGATATCGATGCTAACGGTATTTTAAAAGTCTCTGCAAAGGATCTGGATACCGGAAAAGAACAGTCCATTACCATCACGGCCAACGACCGGATGTCAGAGGATGAAATCACACAGGCTATGTACGATGCCCAGGCTTATGCGGGCACCGATACTCTACGGGTGGAGGCCTTAGATGTGATCCAGCAGGCCAATGTGCTTGTCCGCCGTGTATCCCAGGCTTATTCTGATGCCAAAAAGACTCTGGACCGCACCCAGAAAAAACAGATCAAAACCGACTTAGCTTCCTTGGAAAAACTTCTTGGAAAAATCCGGGTGGACAAGATCACCCAGGAAGACTTAGACAAGTTAAATGCCGCTAAAGCACAGCTGGAAGCTTCCGCTGGTTTCCTATTGACAGAGTAGGAAATCTGGTGTATTCTTCCTATGTCCGTATCAAAAGATGCGAAGAAAGGAATCAAAAACATGTTAAATCAGTTTTCCAGAACACAGCTGCTGTTTGGCGAGGAATCCATGGAACGTCTGAGAAATGCCAGAGTTGCCGTGTTTGGTATTGGCGGAGTAGGAGGCTATGTCTGTGAAGCCCTGGTGCGAAGCGGAGTAGGATCCTTTGATCTGATTGATGATGACAAAGTCTGCTTAACCAATTTAAACCGCCAGATTATTGCCACCCGAAAAACCGTTGGAAAATATAAAGTCGATGTCATGAAAGAACGGATTTTGGAGATCAACCCAAATGCCGAAGTGGAAGTGCATAAATGCTTTTTCCTTCCGGAAAATGCCCACGAATTTGCCTTTGACCAGTACGACTATGTGGTGGACGCCGTGGATACTGTGACTGCCAAAATTGAGCTGATTCTCCAGGCTCAAAAATGCCAGGTGCCGATTATCAGCTGCATGGGAGCCGGAAACAAGTTAGACCCCACCCAGTTTAAAGTGGCGGACATTTATAAGACAAAGGTATGTCCTCTGGCAAAAGTTATGCGCCGGGAATTAAAGAAGCGGGGCGTGAAGAAACTGAAAGTGGTATACTCCGAAGAACTGCCCACCAGGCCCATAGAAGATATGTCCATCAGTTGCAGAACCCACTGCATCTGCCCGCCAGGTGCAAAGCACAAATGCACAGAGCGCCGGGACATTCCGGGAAGTACCGCCTTTGTTCCTTCCGTAGCAGGCCTCATCATCGCAGGGGAAGTCATCAAAGATCTGGCAGGTCCCCATCCGGAATAAACCGTTAATGGAAAAATTTCTTGTTAAGCAAAAAATCCTTGCAAATCTCCTTTCAATAAGTTTATACTAATCATGGTTAGTTTAGTGTAACTACTGAAAGGGGATTTTTTATCATGAATTATTTAGAGATTGAAAAAGTCATCGGAAGAGAAATCATGGATTCCAGAGGAAATCCGACGGTAGAAGCAGAAGTTTATCTGGCAGACGGCTCCATGGGAAGAGGAACCGCTCCCAGCGGCGCATCTACCGGAGAGTTTGAAGCCCTGGAACTGCGTGATGGAGATAAAAGCCGCTATCTCGGCAAAGGTGTTTCCAAAGCAGTGGAAAACATCAATACCACCATCAATGACGTGCTGACTGGCATGGACGCTTCTGACATTTATGCAGTGGATGCAGCCATGATCAAAGCAGACGGAACCAGCGACAAGTCTAATCTGGGTGCAAACGCCATTCTGGCTGTTTCCATTGCCTGCTGCAGAGCTGCAGCCATTTCCCTGGATATTCCGCTGTACCGTTTCTTGGGCGGTGTTTCCGGAAACCGTCTGCCGGTCCCCATGATGAACATTTTAAATGGCGGTGCCCACGCAGCCAACACCGTAGACGTTCAGGAATTTATGATTATGCCGGTAGGTGCTCCCACCTTTAAAGAAGCACTCCGCTGGTGCTCCGAAGTGTTCCATGCACTGGCAGCACTCTTAAAGAAGAATGGACTTGCTACTTCTGTAGGAGACGAGGGTGGATTTGCACCGGATCTGGCAAGCGATGAAGAAGCCATTGAATATATTTTAAATGCAGTAAAAGCTGCCGGATATGAGCCGGGTAAAGACTTTATGCTGGCAATGGATGCTGCTTCCAGCGAATGGAAGGGCTCCAAGAAAGGCGAATACATTCTGCCGAAGGCTGGTACTGCTTACACTTCCGAAGAACTGATCAGCCACTGGGAGAAACTGGTAGACAAATATCCCATCATTTCCATCGAAGATGCTCTGGATGAAGAGGACTGGGAAGGCTGGCAGCAGCTGACCAAGCGTCTTGGCGGTAAGGTACAGCTGGTAGGCGATGACTTATTTGTAACCAACACCACCCGTCTTTCCAAAGGAATTGAGCTTGGCTGTGGAAATGCCATCCTGATCAAACTGAACCAGATTGGTTCTGTTTCTGAAACCCTGGAAGCTATTAAAATGGCTCATAAAGCAGGATACACTGCGATTTCTTCCCACCGTTCCGGTGAAACTGAGGATACCACCATTGCAGACCTGGCAGTGGCATTAAATACCTGCCAGATCAAGACCGGAGCTCCCAGTAGAAGCGAGCGCGTTGCAAAATACAACCAGCTGCTGCGTATCGAGGAAGAGCTTGGCACATCCGCTGTTTATCCGGGAATGAAAGCATTCAATGTAAAACGCGGATAAACTTTTAAAACTCCTTCTATTTGCCTAATTTGGAAAAGCCACGAATGGTGGCTTTTCTTTTTTGTGAACCAATTCTGATTGATTCTCCTATTGACATACTAGGTTAGTAGGTGTATACTCCAGACAAACTCAAAAATTAGAAAAACCGTTTTCAAAAAACAGGAGGCAGGAAACTCATGATAGTTTCAACAAAAGGACGTTATGCACTGCGTGTCATGGCTGATCTGGCAGAACACGGTTCCGGTTCCTACATTCCATTGAAGGAAATCTGTGAACGCCAGGACATCTCAAAAAAATATCTGGAAAGCATCGTGGGAATCCTTTCAAAGGCTGGCCTTGTAGAAGGCGCCAGCGGCAAAGGCGGCGGATACCGGCTGACCAAACGGCCGGAAGAATACCATCTGGATGAAATTCTCACGTTGACAGAAGGGAGCCTTGCCCCTGTTGCCTGTACCAGAAAGGACGCCGAGCCATGCAGCCATGCAGACAGCTGTTGCACTCTTCCGGTATGGGTGGGCTTATCAGAAGTGATCCAGGCTTATTTAAATAAAATTACACTCAAAGACCTGGTGCAAAACGGAAATGAACATTCTCATAAGGAGGCAGAATCATGAATACTCAAAATGCGCTTCTTCGCGTAAACGAACTGCATGTCAGCGTCGAAGACAAAGAGATTCTTCATGGAATTGATCTTACGATACAGCCGGGAGAAACCCACGTACTGATGGGGCCAAACGGCACCGGAAAATCCACCCTGGGCTATGCCCTGATTGGAAATCCAAGATACCAGATTACAGAAGGAAGCATTCTTTTTAATGGAAAAGATATCACAGAAGAGCCGGTAGATAAGCGTGCCAAAGCAGGCATGTTCTTATCTTTCCAGAATCCCCTGGAAGTTCCGGGTGTTTCTTTAAGTGCTTTCATCCGCAGCGCCTTAGAGCAGCGAAGTGGAAAGCGTATCCGTCTGTGGGACTTTAAAAAAGAACTGGAAAAAGCCATGGAGCTTCTTTCCATGGATCCCTCTTATGCAGAGCGTGATTTGAACGTGGGATTTTCCGGAGGAGAAAAGAAAAAAGCAGAGATTCTTCAGATGCTGATGCTGAAACCTTCTTTTGTCATTCTGGATGAAACCGACTCCGGACTGGATGTGGATGCTGTCCGCACCGTTTCCAACGGCATCCGTGCTTATCAGGAAACCTGCAATGGCGGTCTTTTAATCATCACCCACAGTACACGGATTCTGGAGGCTCTCCATGTAGACCAGACCCATGTTATGGTAGATGGAAAAATCTGCCAGACAGGCGGCCCGGAACTGGTAGAACAGATTAACAGCCAAGGCTTTGAAATGTTTGAGCAGGAATCCAGCGATGCCGAAAAAGGATGTGAATAACCCATGAAAGAAAAAAGCTATGTAGCGGATATTAACCGGAGTATTTACGATATCCGGGATGAGGAAAAAGACGCTTATAAGCTTTCCGCCGGACTGACTCCCCAGATCGTTGAGCAGCTTTCCAAAGAGAAACAGGATCCCCAGTGGATGCAGCTGTTCCGTCTGCGCTCTCTGCAGATTTACAATGAAATGAAAGTACCGGACTGGGGTCCATCCATTGAAGGACTGGACATGGACAACATTGTCACCTATGTCCGTCCCAATACAAAAATGAAAGCAAAATGGTCTGATGTGCCAAAAGACATCAAGGAAACCTTTGAGCGCCTTGGCATTCCCCAGGCAGAGCAGAAATCCCTGGCAGGTGTTGGCGCCCAGTACGATTCTGAGCTGGTTTACCACAATGTCCGGGCAGAAGTGGCTGCCCAGGGAGTGGTTTACACCGATATGGAAAGCGCCTTAAAAGGCGAATATTCAGAGATGGTGCGAACCCATTTTATGAAGCTGGTCAAACCAAATGACCACAAATTTGCAGCCCTTCACGGTGCTGTCTGGTCCGGCGGCTCTTTTGTGTACGTGCCAAAGGGAGTTTCCGTTACCATTCCTTTGCAGTCCTACTTCCGGTTAAATGCCCCCGGTGCCGGACAGTTTGAGCATACCCTGATCATCGTGGATGAAGGAGCCTCCTTACATTTCATTGAAGGCTGTTCCGCACCCAAATACAATGTAGCCAACCTTCACGCAGGCTGTGTGGAACTGTTTGTCGAAAAAAATGCAAAATTACGGTATTCCACCATTGAAAACTGGTCAAAAAATATGTACAACCTGAACACCAAGCGGGCTCTGGTAGAAGAGGGCGGTACCATTGAATGGATTTCCGGTTCCTTTGGCTCCCATGTGTCTTACTTGTATCCGATGAGCATTTTGAAGGGAAAAGGCGCACGGATGGAATTTACCGGTGTCACCTTTGCAGGCAAAGGTCAGAACCTGGATACCGGAGCAAAAGTGGTTCATGCCGCGCCGGATACCAGCTCCTACATGAATACCCGTTCCATCTCCAAGGACGGTGGAATCAGCACCTTCCGAAGCTCTGTGGTTATCGGAAAAGAAGCAAAGCACTCCAAATCTTCCGTATCCTGCCAGTCTCTGATGCTGGATTCTGTTTCCAGATCCGATACCATTCCGGCTATGGATATCCGGTGCAAAGATGCCAATGTAGGCCACGAAGCACAGATTGGACGGATCAGTGATGATGCCGTTTTCTATCTAATGTCCAGAGGTATGAGCGAAGAAGATGCCAGAGCTTTGATTGTCAGCGGATTTGCCGACAATGTTTCCAAGGAGCTTCCTGTGGAATATGCGGTGGAAATGAACAATCTGATCCGTCTGGAAATGAAAGGAAGTATTGGATAATGGACAAAATGGAACAAACACTTTCAATGACAGTCAATTCCCTTCCGGCCAAGACCTGGAACTGGCTGCATATGAACGAAACGCCTCTTGCCTGGAAAGAAGTGTCTGCTCCCTGCCAGATGACTTCCGCCGATGAGCAGAGTCCTTTCCCGGACACTCTTTTTGAAGAAACTTTAAAACCGCTGTTTGAGGAAAAACAGACTGCCACATGTTCTTTTCTCAGCACAGAAAACGCCAAAACCGTTTCTGTTCATATTTCTCCTGCAGGCAGCAGTGCCGGCACTGTTTATTTAAAAGCCGCGAAAGGCAGTGAACTGACCGCTTTCCTTCTGTACGAAGAATCAGAAGAAAAAGGCGCTTTGGCAGTACGTACTTTGGTAGACATAGAAGAAGGCGCAAAGGTCCGTCTGATTCAGGTGCCCATGTTAAGCGAAGCTTCTCCTCTTGTGAATGATATCTGCGCCCGTGCTGCAAAAGAGGGCACCCTGGAACTGCTCCAGCTGTTTTCAGGAAACGGAGACGTGTATGCCGGATGCCAGACGGATCTTGATGGAGATGGCAGCTCCTTTGCGGCAGATATTGCTTATCTGGAAAAAGGAACCCAGACCCTGGATATGAACTATGTGTCCAATCATTACGGAAAGAAAACCATCTGTGAAATTATGGCAGACGGAACCTTAAAGGATTCCTCCAGAAAGCTGTTCCGCGGTACCATTGACTTTAAGAAAGGTGCTTCCGGATCGGTGGGACAGGAGAGTGAATCCGTCCTTCTTCTTGGCAATGACGCCGTCAACCGCACCATTCCCCTGATTCTGTGCGCAGAAGAGGATGTGGTGGGAAACCACGGCGCAGCCATTGGAGAAATGGATGAAGAAACACTGTTTTATTACGGTTCAAGAGGCATTGACCGGAAAACTGCCGAAAATATGGCAGCCCGCGCCAAATTAGACCGGGTTCTGGGAAAAGTGCCGGATGGCAGAGAAAAAGAACAGATTCAGAAATATTTGTCGGAGGTCGTATTTCATGAATGTACAAATGAATAACATCCGCAAAGACTTTCCCCTGCTTTCCAGTCGGGATACCATTTATCTGGACAATGCAGCCACTGCCCAGCGCCCCAAATGTGTCATTGAAGCGGAAAACGAATTTTATGAGAAACACAATGCCAATCCGCTCAGGGGATTTTATCCCTTAAGTCTCGAAGCCACGGACTACTATGAACAGGCCAGAAAAACAGTGCAGGAATTCATCCACGCCCAGTATCCGGAAGAGATTATCTTCACCAGAAACACTACGGAAGGCATCAACCTGACAGCCTACAGCTACGGCCTTGCCTTTTTAAAGCCGGGGGATGAGATTGTCGTTACCATTATGGAGCATCACAGCAACCTGCTTCCCTGGCAGATGACAGCCAGACAAACCGGCGCTGTTTTAAAATTCCTGGAATGTGAGCCAGACGGCAGCCTTTCCGAGAAATCCATCCAGAATGTGTTCTCTGACAAGACCAGACTGGTGGCAGCCGCCCAGGTCTCCAACGTATTAGGAAGAGCCAATCCCATCCGCCACTTAGCAGACTTAGCCCACGCACATGGAGCTGTGATGGTGGTGGACGGTGCCCAGAGCGTTCCCCACATGCCCGTGAATGTTCAGGAGCTGGGAGCGGATTTCCTTGCATTTTCCGGCCATAAACTTATGGGACCCATGGGAATCGGCGTCCTTTATGGAAAACGGGAGCTTCTGGAGAAGATGCCTCCGTTTCTGACCGGTGGGGAAATGATCGATTCTGTTACCCGGGAGGGAGCTGTCTTTGCAGAGCTTCCACACAAGTTTGAAGCCGGAACCGTCAATGCAGCAGGTGCCTGCGGCCTGGACGCAGCCATCCGTTATGTTCAGAGCATCGGTTTTGACAAGATTCAGGAGAGGGAGCTGCTTCTTACCAGGCGGGCATTTGACGGCTTGACATCCATCCCCCATGTCACCGTGCTGGGTTCCAAAAATCCGGAAGAGCACACCGGTATTTTGTCCTTTACGGTAGATCAGGTGCATCCTCATGATGTGAGTGCTGTGCTGGAATCGGACGGCATTGCTGTGCGGGCCGGACATCACTGTGCCCAGCCGCTGCTGACATTCTTAGGGGTTCGTTCTGCCACCAGAGCCAGCCTGATGTTTTATAATACGGAAGAGGAAGTGGATACGTTCCTGAAAAGCGTTTCCACCATCCGAAGGAGAATGGGATATGGAGAATAGAAGTTTTTATAATGAAATCCTGACTGAGCACAATCTGCGCCCGGAATTCAAGCATGACCTTCCAGATGCAGATCTGGTCTTAGAAGGGGTCAATCCAAACTGCGGAGACGACATCTGGCTGAAATTAAAGGTAAAAGACGGCATCATTGAAGACGGTGCCTTTACCGGAGATGGATGTGCCATCTCCCAGGCTTCCGCGGATATTATGCTGGGCATGATCATTGGAAAAACAACGGAAGAGGCCTTAAAGATGGGAAAGCTGTTTTTGAAAATGATCAAAGGAGATGCTGCGGAAGAGGAAATTGATTCCCTGGAAGAAGCCTCTGCCTTAAAAGACATTGCTCATATGCCTGCCCGTGTCAAATGCGCGGTTCTTAGCTGGCATACTTTAGAAGAAATGATGAAAGAGGAGATGAAACCATGATTAAGACAATCGTTGGAATCGATGGAATGGCATGCGGAATGTGTGAGGCACACATCAACGATACCATCCGCAAAAACTTTACTGTAAAAAGTGTGAAAGCATCCCACAAAAAAGGGGAAGCGGAGATTACCTCTGAAGAGCCCATTGATGAGCAAAAGCTGCGGGAAGCCGTAAAAGAAACCGGTTATACCGTAACCTCTGTTACCAGTGAAGCGTTTACCAAGAAACATTTCTGGCAGAAATAATTTTTCTTAAAAGAGTACCCATTGCAGCCTGGCCATTCTGTAGATCCTGCAGCCTGGTCAGGCTTTCTTTCTTCATATCTGCGATACATTTAAATGAAAAAATCCACGATTTCATCTTGACAAATACAGGGCATGGAGTATAATGAAAACAAACATATGAATAGTTGTTCATATATAAAATTAAAACAAGAGTGCCAAAGGGCAGGAAAGGATGTTTCTCATGAAAAAGACTTACAAAATCGACGTAGACTGTGCAAACTGCGCAAACAAAATGGAGGAAGCTGCCAACAAAACCACCGGTGTAAAACATGCCACCGTCAGCTTCATGACTCTGAAAATGACTGTTGAGTTTGAAGAGGGACAGGATCCCAAGACCGTTATGCAGGATGTTCTGAAAAACTGCAAGAAAGTAGAAGATGACTGCGAGATCTTCCTGTAAAAAGAAGACTCACCAGTAAAGGAGGCGCACGTTTTGAATAAGAAGCAGAAAAAGGTTCTGATCCGGATTCTGGTTTCCGCTGCATTGATTGTGCTTCTGTCCGTTCTGCCTGTGACCGGATATGTGAAGTTTGCTCTGTTTATGATTCCTTATCTGATCATCGGACATGACATTTTACGGAAAGCCTGGAAGGGTATCTGCAACAAGCAGGTGTTTGATGAAAACTTCCTGATGGCAGTGGCCACCATCGGTGCGATTTTGCTTGGTGACTACAAAGAAGGCGTGTCCGTTATGCTGTTCTATCAGATCGGAGAGCTGTTTCAGAGCTATGCGGTTGGAAAAAGCCGGAAGAACATCAGTGAGCTGATGGACATCCGCCCGGACTATGCCAACATCGAGCGGGATGGAAAACTGGAAAAAGTAGATCCGGATGAAGTAGAAATTGGTTCCATCATTGTAGTACAGCCTGGTGAGAAGATCCCCATTGATGGTGTGGTAGCAGAAGGAACCTCTTCCTTAAATACCAGCGCCCTGACAGGAGAGAGCCTTCCAAGAGAGGCAGAGCCTGGAGACGAAGTCATGAGCGGATGCATCAATATGACCGGCGTTTTAAAGATTCGTACCACCAAGGAATTTGGAGAGTCTACTGTTTCCAAGATTCTGGAGCTTGTGGAAAATTCTAGTTCCAGAAAATCCAGATCCGAAAACTTTATTTCCAAATTCGCCAGATACTACACCCCCGCTGTATGCTACAGTGCCCTGGCCCTGGCCATTTTACCGCCCCTTGTACGCTTCTTATTCATGGGATTTTCTCCGGAATGGGGAGACTGGATCTACCGTGCACTGACGTTTCTGGTAATCAGCTGTCCCTGCGCACTGGTGATCAGCATTCCTTTAAGTTTCTTTGCAGGTATCGGCGGTGCCAGCAAGGAGGGCATTTTGGTAAAAGGTTCCAACTACATGGAAACCCTTGCCCAGACCAAATATGTTGTATTTGATAAAACCGGCACCATGACCCAGGGTGTCTTTGAAGTCAGTGGTGTTCATCACAGCCCGATGGCGGAAGAGAAGCTTCTGGAATATGCAGCCCTTGCGGAGTGTTCTTCTTCTCATCCGATCAGCAAGAGCCTGCAGAGAGCTTATGGAAAACCCATTGACCGAAGCCGTGTGGCCGACATTCAGGAAATCAGCGGCTGCGGCGTTACCGCAAAGGTAGACGGTACCCCGGTAGCTGCCGGAAATGCCAAGCTGATGAAAAAACTGGGAATTTCCTATCAGGAATGCCATCAGGTAGGAACCGTGATCCATATGGCAGTGAACGGCGTTTATACCGGACACATCCTGATTTCTGACCTGTTAAAGCCTCATGCGAAAGAAGCCATTACCGCTCTTCACAAAGCCGGTATCACCAAGACCGTGATGCTCACCGGAGATATGAAGAAAGTGGCTGACCAGACAGCTGCAGAACTTGGCATTTCCGAAGTGTACAGCGAGCTGCTTCCTGGCGACAAAGTAGCCAAGGTAGAAGAACTTCTGTCCAAGAAAAGTGAAAAAGAAAAGCTGGCTTTCGTGGGAGACGGCATCAACGATGCGCCAGTGCTTTCCCGTGCTGATATCGGAATTGCCATGGGCGCACTGGGTTCGGATGCAGCTATCGAAGCAGCTGACATTGTCCTTATGGACGATGATCCGTTAAAAATTTCCAAAGCTATCAATATTTCCAGAAAATGCATCCGCATTGTCTATGAAAACATTTACTTTGCCATTGGAATCAAGATCCTCTGCCTAATCTTAGGCGCCCTTGGCATCGCCAATATGTGGATGGCCATTTTCGCCGATGTGGGAGTTATGATACTTGCAGTACTCAATGCAATCCGGACACTGTTCACAAAAAAACTGTAATACCAGGGGAATAATCCTGATCGTATGGTATCACAGTTGTAAAAGAGAAGACCGTTATGTGGAGACGGCCTTCTTTTTTTATGTAACTATTTGCTGTTATTTCCCGTTTTTTTATCACTATTTTGTCTGTTTTTGATAAAATGAATTGAAATTGGAACACATTTATGGTATACTTATTTACAAATCGAATGAATCAGGGAGGGTTTATCATGATATTATATGTAAATGCGAATGCAGGGCATGATGGAAATGGTACCGCTGCCATGCCTTACCGCCATATCAACGACGCTGCCAAAGTAGCAAAGCCAGGAGATGAAGTCCTGGTTGCACCCGGCATCTACCGTGAATATGTAGATCCCATCTATGCCGGAACCGAAGACGCCCGTATTACTTATAAGAGTACAGAGCCTCTTGGTGCCGTGATTACCGGTGCAGAGCAGATCAAGACCTGGAAGCCTTATAAGGAAAATGTATGGGTATGCCGCATTCCAAACAGCGTGTTCGGTTCTTACAATCCCTACACCACACTGGTTTATGGTGACTGGTACTTTGCAAAAGCAGACAAGCACACCGGCTGTGTATACTTAAATGACCGCGCACTCTACGAGGCCAAGACACTGGAAGCCTGTATCGCAGGAGAAGTGTATGAGTGCAGCTGGGTTCCTGAAGAATCCATCTACAAATGGTACACCGAGCAGGATACCGAAAAAGACGAAACCGTTATCTATGCCAATTTCCAGGGAAAGAACCCCAACGAAGAGAACGTTGAAATCAACGTAAGACGAGAGTGCTTTATGCCTTCCAAGACAGGTGTTGGCTATATCACTGTCAGCGGTTTCAATATCAACAAAGCTGCCACCACCTGGGCTCCGCCTGCCGCTTACCAGGATGGCATGATCGGTCCCCACTGGAGCAAAGGCTGGATCATCGAGGACTGCGATATTTCCAACAGTAAATGCGCCGGTATTTCCGTTGGAAAATATTTAGACCCAGACAACGACCATTACTTTACATACAAACAGGTAAAGAGCCCCACACAGATGGAGCGTGACGCGGTATGCCGCGGTCAGTATCATGGATGGTTAAAGGAGAATGTTGGAAGCCACATCATCCGCAGAAACAATATTCATCACTGCGAGCAGGGTGGTATCATCGGCCGTATGGGCGGTGTATTCAGCATCATTGAGGACAACCACATCCATCACATCAACAACATGATGGAGCAGGGCGGAGCCGAGATTGCCGGTATCAAGATGCACGCAGCCATTGACGTGACTATGCGCAGAAACCACATCCATCACTGCACCATGGGTATCTGGTGTGACTGGGAAGCTCAGGGCACCCGCATTACCCAGAACCTGCTTCATGACAACCAGCGGCCGGCATTTGCCAAACCCTTAAAGGGCGGCATGATGTCCCAGGATCTTTTCGTGGAAGTCAGTCACGGACCGACCCTGATCGACAACAACATTCTGCTGTCAGATGCCAGCCTCCGTTTTGCTACCCAGGGTGTGGCTATGGTGCATAACCTGATCTGCGGCGCACTGACCTGCGTAGGAGAGGGCACCAGCTGGCGCTATACTCCGTATCACATGCCTCATCGTACAGAAGTCATGGGCTTTATGACCTTCCTTCACGGTGATGACCGTTTCTACAACAACATCTTCGTTCAGAAATGGCCTGCAGAGGATATCATCACTCCCCACGATTCCGATGACGGATATGAATCCGAGAACCGTGCAGTTGGTACCTGGATGTTTGATGAATATCCTACTTATGACGAGTGGATTTCCCAGTTTGACTTTACCAAACCAGCAGATATGATGAAGCTGGAAACTGCACACTTCGGACACCTGCCTGTATGGAGCGAAGGAAATGTTTACCTTGCCGGAGCCAAGGCATGGAAGCATGAAGTAAACGGTCTGGTAAAAGAGGACCCGGTAAAAGTAGACCTGGTAGAAAAAGATGGCAAATACTATCTGGATACCAACGTGTATGAGCTTCTCGACGGCTTTACCGGACGCATGGTCAATACCGGTATCCTTGGAAAAGCTTTTGAGCCGGAACAGCCATTTGAGAATCCGGACGGCACACCGATCCAGTTTGACGCAGATTATTTCGGCAGCCACCGGGGTGTTGATGTTGTTCCTGGACCTTTTGCAGACAGTGCAGATGCCAAAAAGTCTCTCTACGAATAAACAGTAAAGTTTGAGGGCTTCCGTCTGAAACGGAAGCCCTTTTTCTATTTGATATCTGACATCATGTCAGTTTTTTTGCGTTCACCGGCTTTACAAAGCTGCCAAAACCCGTTACAATAAAAATCTTGGATAGAAGGGCAGGCCTGTTTTAGACCTGCCCTTTTACAAAACACTTGAACTAATCAGAAAATCCAGGTATAATAGGAATATTGACGAAAAAGAGGATTCCCTATTATGAAAGGATAAAAATGAGAAAACTAGCACTGAGTGATGAAATATTGTTAAAGGTCGAGAAACCGGCCCGGTACATCGGAAATGAAGTCAATGCAGTCATGAAAGACAAAAAAGACATTGAGATCCGTTTTGCCATGTGTTTCCCGGATGTCTATGAGATTGGCATGTCCCACCTTGGTATCCAGATTCTCTACGATATGTTTAACAAACGGGAGGATGTATGGTGTGAGAGAGTCTATTCTCCCTGGACAGATCTGGACAAGATCATGAGAGAACAGCATATCCCTCTGTTTACGCTGGAATCCCAGGATCCGGTGAAAGACTTTGACTTTCTTGGCATTACCATCCAGTATGAAATGTGTTATACCAACATTCTGCAGATTCTGGATCTGTCCGGCATTCCCCTGCTGGCAGCAGACCGTACCGAAGAAGATCCCATTGTCATTGGCGGCGGGCCCTGCAGCTACAACCCAGAGCCCCTGGCAGACTTCTTCGACATATTTTACATTGGAGAGGGAGAAACGACTTATTATGCCCTTCTGGATCTTTACAAGACCTGCCGTGCAAACGGAGAAAGCCGTCAGGAATTTTTGAAGAAAGCCTGTCAGCTTTCCGGCATTTATGTGCCTTCCTTATATGAAGTCACCTATCATCCGGACGGTACCATTGCTTCCTTTACACCAGCAGAAGAAACCGTTCCGGCTAAAATCGAAAAACAGATCGTGATGGACGTCACGGATACCTATTACCCAAAAACACCTGTGGTTCCCTTTATTAAGGCTACCCAGGACCGTGTAGTTCTGGAAATCCAGCGGGGATGCATCCGCGGCTGCCGTTTCTGCCAGGCAGGAATGCTGTACCGCCCAACCAGAGAGCGGGATCTTTCCATGCTGAAAGAATATGCCAGAGACATGCTGAAAAATACTGGACATGAAGAAATTTCTTTAAGTTCCTTAAGCTCCAGTGACTACAGCCATTTAAAAGAACTGGTTACCTTCCTGATTGAAGAATTTGACGGACAGGGCATCAACATTTCCCTGCCTTCTCTGCGAATCGATGCTTTCTCCCTGGATGTCATGAGTAAAGTCCAGGATATCCGGAAAAGCAGTTTAACCTTTGCGCCGGAAGCAGGCTCCCAGCACATGCGGGACGTGATCAATAAAGGACTTACCGAAGAAGTCATTTTAGCCGGAGCCGGACAGGCCTTTGAGGGCGGCTGGAATAAAGTCAAGCTGTATTTCATGCTGGGACTTCCCGGAGAAGAAGAGGATGATATCAAAGACATTGCCCATCTGGCCGAAAAAATTGCCGAGCGCTACTATGAGATTCCCAAAGACAAGCGCAATGGAAAATGCCAGATTACCGTAAGTACCTCATTCTTTGTTCCAAAGCCCTTCACCCCGTTCCAGTGGGTGTCCATGAATAACCGGGATCAGTTCCTTGGAAAGGCAAAGATTGTCAACCACGAAGTCAAAGATATGCTCAATCACAAGAGCATTAAGTATAACTGGCATGAAGCGGACGTGACCGTCTTAGAAGGACTTCTTGCCAGGGGAGACCGAAAAGTCGCAAAAGCCATTCTGCGCGCCTATGAAAAAGGAGCTCTTTACGATGCCTGGTCAGAAACCTTCCATTATGAATACTGGACACAGGCTTTTGAAGAGACCGGCATTGACCTTGATTTTTATACCACAAGAGAGCGTCCGGCAGACGAAATCCTGCCTTGGGATTTCATCGACATCGGCGTTACCAAAAAATTCCTGTTAAGAGAACTGGAAAAATCCAAAGCCGGCATTGTCACCCAAAACTGCCGCGCCGGCTGCTCTGGCTGTGGAGCCGGAAAATATCAGGGAGGTGTCTGCATTGAAAGTAAGAATTAAATTTTCCAAAAATGGAGCCATGAAATTTATCGGCCATCTGGATATCATGCGGTACTTCCAGAAGGCCATCCGCAGAGCCGGCATTGACATTGCCTATACCGAAGGCTTCAGCCCCCACATGGTGATGTCATTTGCCAATCCTTTAGGCGTGGGACTTACCAGTGATGGAGAATATTTTGACATTGAAATCCGCACCCCTATTTCCAGCAAAGAAGCCGTGCAGCGCTTAAATGATACCATGGTAGAAGGCATTCAGATTTTAAGCTTCCGCCAGGTGCCGGATGAGAAAGCCAGCAAAGCCATGGCTTTGGTTGCCGCAGCGGATTACGTGGTAAAATTCCGGGAAGGCAGTGCACCGGAAGGCTGGCAGGAAAAGGTAAACGGTTTTCTTGCCCAGGATTCCATCAAGGTGGTAAAAGCCACCAAGAAAAAAGAAGAAGAGATTGAGATCCGTCCCTTGATCTATGAAATGCATCTGACCGATGACCAGGGAATTTTCCTGAAGCTTTCTTCCGGAAGTGCCTGCAATATCAAACCGGAGCTGGCTCTGGAGGCTTTTGCTGCTTACGCCGGTTTTGAAATTCCGGAATTCGGCCTTCTGATCCATCGGAAAGAAGTATATGCACGTTCTCTGGAGGGAAATCGTTTTGTATCTCTGGAAAGTCTGGGTGAGGAGATTGGATAGAAAGCTGATTCTGGTCCGTCTTCATGGAAAAATCCTGACAGCGCTTCTGGAAAATGGAAAAGTCTGCGAGCTTCACTGTGATGAAGAAAAACGAGATTCCCTTCTTGGAAATATTTATGTGGGAAAAGTTCGGAACATTGTCTCCAACATCCAGGCGGCGTTTGTGGAAATTGAAAACGGAATCCAGTGTTATTATTCTCTTTCTGACAACAAAGAACCTCTCTATACAAAGAAAGGGAATCATTCGAAAATAGCAGTGGGAGATGAGCTGCTGGTGCAGGTATGCAGAGAACATTTAAAATCCAAACCTCCTGCTGTGACTTCCAACTTAAATTTTACTGGAAATTATGTGGTTCTCACAACGGGAAACCGCAGCATCGGTATGTCCGGAAAGCTTTCTTCCGATGAAAAGCGGACACTCCGGGGCTGGATCGAGCCGTATATTGATCCCCGGTTTGGCTTTATCATCCGTACCAATGCAACGGCTGTTGACCGCGAAATTTTCGAAGAAGAAGTACGGCTGTTAATTTCCCATTATGAAAAGCTCATGGAAAAGGCAAAATTCCGTACTTTTGGAAGCGTACTCCACCGGAACAATCCCGCTTCCTGGCTGACGGCCCTTCGGGATACTTACAAAGAAGATCTTTCTGAAATTGTTACCGATGATCCCATTCTTCACGAAAAGATTCAGGATTACTTAGAGCAGTACCAGAAAGAAGATTTAGACAAGCTGCGCTTTTACCAGGACCCGGTGCTTCCGCTGATAAAACTGTACAGTTTGGAGAGTGCCTTAGATGGCGCCCTAAAAGAACGCGTGTGGCTCAAATCCGGCGGATATCTGATTATACAGCCAACAGAAGCCCTTACGGTCATTGATGTCAACACCGGAAAATTTGACGGCCGCAGGCAGAAACAGGACACCTTCTTAAAAATCAATCTGGAAGCTTCCAAAGAGATTGCAAGGCAGCTGCGCCTGCGGAATATTTCCGGCATTATCGTCATCGACTTTATCAATATGGAAGACGACGCCTGCCGCAGACAGCTGATGGAAACCTTTGAATTCGAGCTGCGCCGGGATCCGGTAAAGACTGCCCTGATTGATATGACGGTCCTGGAACTTGTGGAAGTCACCCGCAAAAAAGTCCGCCGTCCCCTGTATGAGCAGATACGTGGATCGGAACAGGCATAGCGCATACCGGAATCACTTTCTTACGCAGTGAAGCAGTCCGTGTTTCAATGTTCGGTGAATAGCAGCAAAATTCCGCAGATTTTTCCAAAAAAGGTATTGACGAATAGATTTTCACATGCTAAAATACTCTAGTATGCCGCTCAGAGAGGTTTAAGTTCCATGATGGACACCAAATCTGGCGAGTAATGATAATAGGAGGTGCCATATGTACGCAATTATTGCAACAGGTGGTAAACAGTACAAAGTAGCCGAAGGCGATATCATTAACGTAGAAAAGCTTGGTGTAGAAGCTGGAGAAACCGTTACCTTTGATCAGGTGCTTGCAGTCAGCAATGACGGACTGAAGGTAGGAGCAGATGTAGCAGGTGCTACTGTAACTGCCAGCGTTGTAAAGAATGGCAAGGCAAAAAAAGTCATTGTTTACAAGTACAAGAGAAAGACCGGATATCATAAGAAAAACGGCCACAGACAGCAGTACACACAGGTTAAGATTGAAAAGATCAACGGCTAATTATGATAACCGTAACTGTGTATAAGCGTTCAGACACATGCATGGGTTTTTCAAGCATCGGCCACGCCGAATATGCTGAAGAGGGTTATGACATTATCTGCGCAGCAGTTTCTGTTCTTACTGTGAATACGGTGAATTCCATCGAGCAGTTTACAGAAGATCATTTTTCTGCGAAACAGGGTGACGGACTTCTTTCCTGCATGGTGGATGAGCCCGTTTCGAAAGAAACACAGCTTTTACTGAATTCCATGATCTTGGGATTGCAGGATATTCAGGAACATTATGGCAGGGAATACCTGCAGCTTATATTTGAGGAGGTGTAAACCATGTTAGCAATGAACCTTCAGATTTTCGCTCATAAAAAAGGAGTAGGTTCCACAAAGAACGGCCGTGATTCCGAGTCCAAAAGACTTGGTGCCAAGAGAGCTGATGGACAGTTTGTAAAGGCTGGAAACATCCTGTACAGACAGCGTGGAACAAAGATCCATCCGGGAGTTAATGTTGGACGCGGCGGCGATGATACCTTATTCGCTACAGCAGACGGCATCGTAAGATTTGAGAGAAAAGGCAGAGACAAAAAACAGGTTTCTGTTCTTCCGGTAGCAGCAGAGTAATTAAGCAGAGGGCTTCAAATCATATCCTGGTTTGAAGCCTGTCTTTTTATGTATGAGTTCTCGATTTTTGGAGCGTGAAGGCACGGAAAAAATCAAGGGCGGTTCATACATGGTGCCGGACTGCGAGAGTGCATAGCACGGAACAGTCTGTAAGGCATCGTTTTATTCAAATAGCGATTCAACCATTATGAAACAAAGCACATGCACTTACATTGCTTTCTTACAAATAGATAAACGATCCATAGAAAGGAGGATATCCCATGTTTGCAGACAGAGCCAGAATTTATATCCGTTCCGGCAAAGGCGGCGACGGACACGTCAGCTTCCGCAGGGAGCTGTTTGTTCCAAACGGCGGCCCGGACGGCGGTGACGGCGGCAAAGGCGGCGATGTGATCTTTGAAGTAGATGAGGGATTGAATACCCTTGTTGACTACCGCCACAAGCGCAAGTTTGCTGCCCAGGACGGAGAAGAGGGCGGCAAAACCCGCTGCCACGGAAAGAACGGAAAAGACATTGTTCTGAAAGTTCCACCAGGAACGGTAATCAAAGAAGCGGAATCTGGAAAAGTCATCGCAGATATGTCCGGTGACAATACCCGTCAGGTGATTTTAACCGGCGGCAAAGGCGGGCTTGGAAATATGCATTTCGCCACCTCCACCATGCAGGTTCCCAAATATGCCCAGCCAGGCCAGAGCGCCAAAGAATTAAATGTCCAGCTGGAGCTGAAAGTCATTGCAGATGTCGGCCTTGTCGGTTTCCCGAATGTCGGAAAATCTACCCTGCTGTCACGTGTGACCAATGCCCGGCCCAAGATTGCCAATTATCATTTCACAACCTTAAGCCCCAATCTGGGCGTGGTTGATTTAGACGGCGCAAAAGGATTTGTCATCGCAGATATTCCGGGACTGATTGAGGGCGCCTCTGAGGGAGTCGGCCTTGGCCATGAATTTCTGCGTCATATTGAGCGTACCAAAGTAATGATCCACATGGTGGACGCAGCCTCCACAGAAGGCCGTGATCCCATTGATGATATCTATAAAATCAACGCCGAGTTAAAGGCATACAACGAAGAGATCGCCGCCAGGCCCCAGGTTATCGCTGCCAACAAGGTAGATGCCATTTATACCGGGGATGGAGAAGATCCGATCCAGAAATTAAAAGAGGAATTTGAGCCTCAGGGCATCCGCGTATTCCCTATTTCCGCAGTCAGCGGCCAGGGATTAAAGGAGCTGCTTTACTATGTACGGGAACTTCTGGACACTCTTCCTGAAGAAGACATTGTCTTTGAGCAGGAATTCTTCCCGGAGACCGCACTCATTACCGAAAACCTTCCTTACACGGTAGAAAAATCCACCGATGAGGAAAACACATATATTGTAGAAGGACCGAAGATCGAAAAAATGCTTGGCTACACCAATCTGGACTCTGAAAAAGGCTTTGCTTTCTTCCAGAATTTCCTGAAAGACACCGGCATTCTGGACGAGCTTGAGGCAGCCGGCATACAGGAGGGCGATACTGTCCGGATGTACGGCCTGCAGTTCGATTATTATAAATAGGAGAGTTTTATGACAAGTAAACAGAGAGCTTACTTAAAAAGCCTTGCAATGACCCAGGAACCGATTTTTCAGATCGGAAAGGGCAGCCTGACACCAGAAAATACCAAAGCGATTGCAGAAGCACTGGAAGCCCGTGAATTAATCAAAATCAGCGTTCTTCAGAACTGTCTGGATGATCCCCGCCAGATCGCCCAGGTTGCTGCAGAACGTACCCAGGCACAGGTTGTCCAGGTAATCGGTAAAAAAATCGTTTTATATAAAGAAGGAAAGAAAGACAAGAAAAAAATCATTCTTCCTTAGAGGATCGCACAATGGCAGAAACAAGACGGAAACGAAAAGGAATCATGGGCGGTACATTTGATCCCATTCACATCGGGCACCTGATTCTTGGTGAGAATGCTTACCGGCAGTTTCACTTAGACAGTGTATTGTTCATGCCCTGTGGAAATCCACCGCACAAGGCTTTCCGCCCAGGCTGTGCACAGACAGATCAGCGTGTTGAAATGGTCAGGCTTGCGATTGCTGACAATCCGCATTTTGAACTTTCTCTTGCGGAAACCCATGACCAGGGATATACCTATACCAAAAAAACCCTGCAGCGTTTGACAAACGAACATCCGGATACGGATTATTACTTTATCATGGGTGCAGATTCCCTTTTCTCTTTCCCCTGCTGGAATGGGCCAGAGGAAATCTGCCGCCTTGCCACGCTGGTGGTTGCGGTCCGGGATCATGTTGACCGGGAAGCCCTTGATGCACAGATTCGTCTCCTGACAGAGCAGTTTGATGCACGTATCGAAAAATTAGATACGCCCAACATTGACATTTCTTCGAAAACTCTGCGCAGCTGGGTGGATCAGGAGAAGTCTCTGCGGTACTATGTAAAAGATTCTGTGATCCAGTATATTGAAGAACACAATCTGTACAAAGGATGCGAATTATGAAAGAGTACAATTTCCCAAAGCTTGAAAAAAAGCTAAAAAAATACATGGATGAGGAACGTTTCATCCATACACAGGGAGTCATGTACACAGCATGTGCCCTTGCCATGTGCCACAATGCCGATATGAACCAGGCACGTCTGGCAGGACTGCTCCATGACTGTGCCAAGTGCATTCCAAATTCCAAAAAGCTGAAAATCTGCCAGAGAGAAAACATTCCGGTATCTGCCGCAGAAGAGGCCAGCCCGGATCTGCTTCACGCCAAGCTTGGCGTTTATATTTCCAAAGAAAAATACGGTGTCACAGACCGGGAAGTCCGGCAGGCGGTCCGCTACCATACCACTGGACGTCCAGAAATGACACTTCTTGAAAAAATCATCTATATTGCAGATTATATCGAACCGGGCCGGGACAAGGCGCCAAACCTTCCTACCGTGCGCCGCCTTGCTTTCCAGGATCTGGATGAGACCATGTATGTGATCTTAAAAGACACACTGGAATATCTGGAACATGGTTCCGGAACCATTGATGCAACCACCAGACAGGCCTGCCGGTATTATCAGGAACTTCACGACAGGAGGTATACCAAATGACCGATCTATCAAAAAAAATGGCACAGCTGGCTTTTGATGCCCTGGAAGACAAAAAAGCCGAAGATATCAAGGTGCTGAACATTGGTGAGATTACCGTACTTGCCGATTATTTTATCATTGCCGGAGGTACCAACCGCAATCAGGTACAGGCAATGGCTGACAATGTAGAAGAATGTCTGGGACGGGCAGGATTTCAGCCGAAACAGATCGAAGGCTACCAGGAAGCAAACTGGATTCTTCTGGATTACGGCGATGTTGTCGTTCATCTTTTCGATAAAGAGAACCGCCGTTTCTATGATCTTGAACGAATCTGGATGGATGGGAAGCTGACATCCGCAGAAGATCTGAAAGCAGAATAACCCGTGTAGGACTTTTTGACCCCTGCAGCGCGCCAAACGCCTGTGGGGGTTTTATAACATCTATAGGAGAAATGCCATGCCGTCCATCACTGAAATCCCAGACAGCTTCTGGGCCCTGTTTCGTTCCTGGAACCGCCAGCTTTATATGGAAGCCCTGCTGGCCCTGAATGAGGAATATCAATACAACAATTATTTTATCAGCTGGGATGCCTGCCTGCAGGTCCTAGACAGCTTTTTTGCAGAACGCCAGCTGTTTCTGTATGAAGAAGACTCGGAACCGGATGGGGAAATCAAACAATCCCCGGCTGTCCGCACCTTAAACTGGCTCATCCGCCAGGGCTGGCTTTTAAAGCAGGAAGATTATGCCAGAGGCATCACCAATGTGGTGATTCCAGACTATACCGCCATTTTTCTGGATGCCTTTCATCGTCTGTACCATGAAGAAGAGGATGAAGCCAACGTCTATATCCGAAATATATATGCCTCTGTCTTTTCCTATATGCACGATACCAGAAAAGATCTGAACCTTTTAAAGGCAGCCCTTTCCAATACCCGGATTCTTAACAAAACCCTGCAAAATATGCTCCACAACATGAACCGATTCTTTGGTTCTATGCTGGAACAGGAATCCTACGAAGATCTCCTGAAAGAACATCTTAATGGATATGTGGAAGAAATTGTCCAGAAAAAATATCGGATTTTAAAGACTTCCGACAATTTTTATCTTTATAAAAATGACATTAAAAAATGGCTTCTGGAAATCGATGAAACTGCCATGGAACAGATGCTTTCTTTTCCGGAGGGGGATATCAAAGAAGGTTCCCAGGCCTGGATCCTTCAGGAAGAGCACCGTCTGATCGGGGAAATCAGCCGAGGATTTGATGACATTGAAAAGCGTATTTCCTATCTGGACCAGGAACATATGAAATATCTGCGTGCCACCACTACACGCCTAAATTATCTCATCAACGAAGACCGGGATACCAGAGGACTTTTGATCCGCCTGTTAAATACTCTGTCACAGGATCCGGAAAAGCTTTCTTCGCGGCTTTCCAGGACGGCAGATGCCATGCACTTAGGCAGCCTGGAAGTGCTTTCTGACAAGCGCTTCTACAAAAAGCGAAAGCCAAAAGCATCCTTTGCTTCCCAGCTTTTCCCTGATCTGGAAGAACCATCCCTTACCCAGGCAGAAGTCCTGCGCATGAACCGCACCCACAACAAATACAGCCGAAGCGAGATTGAAGCGTTTATTGAAGACCACTTGAAAGAAGGTGCTTTTACTGCAGACGCACAGGCCGTTTCAAACAGCGAGGACTTTGAAAAGCTTATCCTTTCCTACGATTATGCTGTGCGCAAAGACAGCCTTTATGAGGCTTCTACAGACGGATCCGAGTCCGTTCATGCAGGATCCTACCATTACCCTGAGATTCATTTTCAAAGGAGGTCCAAAGACGAATGATTCCATACTATGAAGCACTGACAGAAGAAGAACGGGAACGGGTGTCTGCCGCTGTCAAAATACTCCTTTCCCAGACCTTTGTACTGGAACACAAATTCGACCGGAAAACCGGCCGCATGGGAGTCAACCCCCTGTTTCGGACCTGTGACCTGCATCTGGAATTTCTGAAAGACTATTTTCTGATTGCAGGACTGGAGGTTCGGGAAGATGCCAGAAACGGCATCATTTATCTCTCCGGAGGGAACAGCCAGGTAGGCCCAAGAATTTCCGAATATGCCACCAAATGCATTCTGATTCTGAAAGTCATCTACGATGAGCAGATGTCCTCCGCTTCCGCAGCAGATTATGTTGTGTCCTGCAGAAGCGAGATTCAGGAAAAAATGGCAGAGTTTCATCTTTTGGACCGCCAGCCCGGCCCTTCGGAAGTCCGTCTGGCCATCCGTCTTCTGAAACGCTATCAGCTCATTGACTTTTTGGAGAGTACAGACGAAACGGACTTAAATGCCCGGTTTGTCATCTATCCTTCCATCAATATGGTGCTCCTTGGAGAAGACATCCGAAGCCTTTTGGAAGAATACCAGCCTGAGGAGGAAACAGCCCATGCAGCAGAAATTTGAAGCCCTGAACAGGGTATGTTTAAACAACTGGCACTACATTGACAGGCGTGTGCTGTCTTTTTCCCACGGCATCAATTTCTTTACCGGCCACTCTGGAAGTGGAAAGTCCACCGTCATTGACGCTCTGCAGATTTTGCTGTATGCCAATACAGACGGAAGAGGATTTTTCAATAAAGCGGCAGCTGATGATTCCGACCGTTCCCTGATGGAATATCTTCGCGGCATGGTCAGCATCGGTGACAACAATGAATACACCTACCTGCGCAACCACAATTTTTCTTCCACCATTGTGATGGAACTAATCCGCACCGATACCGGGGAAGCTCAATGCATCGGTGTGGTCTTCGATGTCAATACTGCTTCCAATGACTGTGACCGGACCTTTTTCTGGCACAAAGGTGCCCTTCCGGAACACGATTACCGAACCTCTGAGCGTGCCATGACCATTGAGGAAGTCAAAGATTTTATCCGGAATACCTATCCACCGGAAGAATATTACTTCGAAAAGACCAATGAGCGGTTCCGTTCCAGGCTTTATGATGTTTACTTGGGCGGGCTTGACCAGGAGCGGTTCCCTAAGCTGTTCAAACGGGCCATACCTTTTAAGATGAATATGAAGCTTTCTGATTTCGTAAAGGAATACATCTGCATGGAGCAGGACATCAGCGTGGAAGCCATGCAGGAAAGTGTTTCCCAGTATGCAAGAATGTGCCGCCAGATCCAGGACATCCGGGAAGAGGCCAACCAGCTTAAAGAAATCCAGAAAGCATACGATGCGTACCAGACAAAAATAGAAGAAGCCAAGCGCCTGGAATACTTTTCCAGCTCTTTCGGCCTTTTTGAAGCCCGTGAGCGGGAAGAAGAGGTACGTTTAAAGATCACCAATCATCAAAACGACCTTTCTCTTCAGCAGGATTCCATTCCATCTGCTGACAAGGAAATTCTTTCCCTGGAGCAGAAAAAAGAAGAACTCAGCGCCAGAATTACTTCTTCCGGCTATGAACATTTGTGTGAAAACCTTGAAAATGTCCAGAAGCTGCTGAAGGCCTGCGCATCTAGTGAAGAGAGCTACCGCCGCACTGCCGACGCGTTGTCCGCCTGGGAAACAGTGGATGTGGTGCCTAACCAGGTGCTCTGGGACATTGAGAAATTTCAGAAGAAAACTCTGTCTGAGGAAGGCATCCAGAAGCTCTCTGACAGCTTAAAGGAAATCCGCCAGGAAGCCTTAAAGCAAAAAGCAGAAGCAGACGGCCAGCTGCGGCGCATTCTTACTGAGCAGACTAATCTTCAGCAGATGATCAAGGAATTAAAGCAGGGAAAGGCTGCTTATCCGGAAACCCTAGAACAGGCCAGAAAGCACATTCAGACTGGCCTTCGCAAGAAATATGGCCCATCTGTCAATGTCAGTGTTCTTGCCGATTTGATTGATGTGAAGGACGATACCTGGCGAAATGCCATTGAGGGCTATATGGCCAGCAACAAACTGATGCTAGTGGTTCCACCCGAGTATACCGTGGAAGCCATGGAGCTTTGCCGCACCTTAGACAGCCGAAAGTTTTCCATTGCAGCCGTTCTGGATACGGAACAGATTTCCAGCCATGAATGGCCTGTTTTGGAAAACGCCCTTTCTGAAGAAGTTATTGCAAAAGCCCCTTACGTGCAGTCCTACATTGATTATCTTCTTGGAAAAGTGATCAAATGCCAGACCATTCCGGAACTCCGCCGCCAGCAGACCGGCATCACCAGCCAGTGTGAGCTTTATTCCGGATATAAATTTCAGCATTTAAACCCTGCCCAGTATACAAAATTTGCCTACATCGGCGATATGAGCCGCCGTCAGCGAATCCGTACGTTAGAAGAGCAGATCCAGGAACTGGAAAAAGAACGGGCTCCCTTTACGGAAGCGGTTCTGGAAGCAGCCAAAATCCTGGACTTAGAAGCCCTTTCCCTTGATAAATCCGTGTATCTTGGCTGGATTTCGGATATGGATGAGCTGGAAAAGCAGAAAAAGAATGAGCAGCGGATCTTAGGGGAAATCCGCCTGTTAAAGGAACAGAATGTAGAAGAGTGGAAGAGCGAAAAAGCTTCTGTGGAAAAGCAGATTGCCGTGAAAAAAGCAGAAAAAAATAAGCTTATCCGCGATATCGGGAAACTGGAAGAACGGCTTTCCCTGGAAAAACAGGATCATCAACAGAAAGCAGAATGGCTGATGCACCTGGAAAAAGACTTTGTTCCGGTACCCGACTGGGAAAAAGAGCTGGATGCTCTTCTGGAAAAGCGGAAAGGAAACGGCCCTGTGGTGTATACCAATCTCAGGCAGAATTATCAGGGACGCCATACTGCCGCACTGCGGGAAGCAGATACAGCCCTTTCCAGATTGCGCGCGCTTCGAGTAGACTACTTAAAACAGCGGCCCAACCGTTCCTTTGACGTGGAACGCTTAGACAACGAGGAGTTTGCCGCTCTTCTTGAAAAGCTTTCCTATAAAGACCTGGATACCCTCCATGAAAAGGCTTCTGCACAGGCAAAACAGGCTGTTTATTTCTTCAAGCATGATTTTGTCTACAAGATCCGAAGTGCCATCAAAGAGGCCCTTGCCCAGCGTGATCAGCTAAACCGGATCATCAGCCGGATGGACTTTGGCAAAGACCGGTACCGGTTTGTCATTGAGCGCAATCATGGCGCTGACGGCCGCTTTTATCCGGTGTTCATGAACGAAGACCTGGAGATCAATCCTTCCACCTTAAACGATCAGATGGAACATCAGATGGATCTGTTTTCCATGGCCCACGAAGAGCATTACGGGGATCTGATCCAGGAGCTCTTATCCTTGTTCCTGCCTCCGGAAAATGCCACGCCGGCCCAGCTGGAAGAAGCAAAATTAAACCGTCAGAAATATTCGGATTACCGCACGTATTTAAGCTTTGGCATGGAGCAGATCATTCAAAATGAACACTCTCAGATCAACATCAAGCTGGAGCAGATGATCCGGAAAAACTCCGGCGGAGAGGGGCAGAATCCTTTGTATATCATCCTTTTGGCAAGCTTTGTCCAGACTTACCGTATTGAGCTTTCTCCAAGGCTTCTGCGCAATCCTACCATCCGCCTGGTGGTGTTAGATGAGGCATTTTCCAAAATGGATGCGGAAAAAGTGGCCGGCTGCATTGCCCTGATGCGCCGTTTCGGCTTCCAGGCCATAATCAGCTCCACCAATGACAAGATCCAAAGCTACTTGGACAGCGTTGACAAGACTTTTGTATTTGCCAACCCCAACAAGCGGCAGATCTCCATTGCAGAATTTGAACGGGATGATTTTGGACATTTAAGAGAGGAATTAGAAGAGGAGAGTCCTTCTTAAAACAAGATGCCATAAATACGTGGTTCTCATTCATCCAATGCTGAATCTTCAGCCGTTGTCCGATCTCTATGAATCCGCTCATCAGGACCTTTTCTATAAAAAAACCATACCAATAGATTTACATAAGTTTTTTATGTAAACTGCCTGGTATGGTTTTCTTTCGTATTTTTATGGAACATTCTCTACTGGAAGAAGCGCATCACTGCAATGACTTTTCCAAGAATCGTAATCTCCCCATGAATAATAATGGGGTCCATATGGTCATTTTCCGGCTGGAGGCGGTAGTAGCCGTCTTCTTTGTAGAACCGCTTCACCGTAGCCTCATTTTCTTCAGTAAGGGCAACCACCATATCCCCGTTCTCCGCTGTGGGCTGCTGGCGGACAATCACCCGGTCCCCATCCAGGATACCGGCATTGATCATGCTTTCTCCCTTGACATTCAGCATAAAGGTCTGTTCATTGGGCATATACTCCATTGGAACAGGAAAATAGCCCTCGATGTTTTCCTGAGCCAGGATGGGAGAGCCTGCTGCAACGCGTCCGATAATCGGAACATTGACCATCTCCGTTCTGTTCAGATTAAAGGTGTCATCCAGAATTTCAATGGCTCTTGGCTTGGTAGGATCTCTGTGAATATAGCCGTTTCTCTCCAGGGTCTCTAAATGTGCATGGACAGAAGAGGTAGACTTTAATCCAACAGCTTCACAGATCTCACGGACAGAGGGCGGAAAGCCCTTACTCAGGATCTCGCTTTTCATAAATTCCAATATTTCCTTTTGTTTTTTACTGATCTTTCCAGTTCCCATAGCCGCAGCCTCCAGTCTTTTTAAAAAATATGATATTTTATTCTAACATGAAGAGCCCCAAAATGCAAACATAGATTTGCTTTTTTGCGATTTTTCGAAAATGTGTTCGTTTTTCTATTGACAAACATATGTTCTTGATATATAATCCAGGTAGTTGATCAAAACACATGTTCGACATTTAATAAGACTATGGGAGGGTTTTCTGATGAAAAGAAGTTCTGTTGTGGTTATGAGAAAGAAGAATTTTGGTTCACACTGCCTTGCTGTGATTCCTGCTGGATTTCTCCTGTTCTTCGTGATTCTGTTTCTTGGCACCCGCCTGTTTCTTCGGGCAGATGCCGATCCGGAGCATCCGGTTTACAAGTATTATACAGAAGTCCGGGTCGGCTGCCAGGACACACTTTGGAGCATTGCAGACCGTTACAGTGCCGGATATGAGAGTACGGAAGCCTTTATCAATGATGTCCGCCTGATCAATTCTCTTCACGGCACCCACGTAGAGTACGGGCAGTATCTGACCATTCCCTATTATTCAGAGGAGCTGCGCTAGAGCGTGTTTGAAAAATGCTATAGGATGTCAGGCTTTGGCTTTTTCCTTTACAAATTTCTTTTCAGGGCTTACAATAGTCCTGAAAAGAAAGGATGAAACCATATGAGACAAGAAAAATTTAAAATGGAACGCCCAAACCTGGTGCAGCCAGGACAGCGTGTAGAGATCACTGAGATTCAGACCAACATGAATTTCAGTTACATTATTGAACCGGCAGTCGCAATGTCTGGATGCTTTAAAGGAAATAACCGGATCAAAGCCAAAGAAGGCACCATTGTCAGCGTGGAAGATACTCCCCGTGGATTTATCGTCACCGCAGAATTTGAAGAATAAGAGCCTTGACACTATCCGTGATTTATTTTATAATGATATCGTTATTTTAGTTATGTATGTTCAGAACACAGCGTCCTAATAACGGACGTTGTTTTTTTGTCCGAATGCCGGTTTAATGGCATCCGGATGCTACAGTACAATAGAGAGGAATTATGATTCATGACAGTAATCAAATATGAAGAATCCGGTTTAAACGGAAAGATTTTACGGGCAGTGACGGAAATGGGCTTTGAAACCATGACCCCGATCCAGGCAGAAGCCATGCCTGTTCTGATGGAAGGAAAAGATGTGATCGGCCAGGCACAGACCGGTACCGGAAAAACCGCCGCTTTTGGTATCCCCCTTCTTCAGAAGATCAATCCGGAAGTGAAAAATGTTCAGGCCATCGTCTTATGTCCCACTAGAGAGCTGGCGATCCAGGCAGCTGAAGAGATGCGTAAATTCGCCAAATTCCTGCACGGAATCAAGATCCTGCCTGTTTATGGGGGACAGGACATTAAAGGCCAGATTCGTGCCTTAAAAGGCGGTACACAGGTAGTTGTGGGGACTCCTGGACGTGTGATGGACCACATGCGCCGCCACACCTTAAAAATGAACGACATTTCCATGGTAGTTCTGGATGAAGCAGATGAAATGTTAAACATGGGATTCCGGGAAGATATGGAAACCATTCTTCGGGAAGTTCCGGACGGACACCAAACCGCTTTGTTTTCCGCCACCATGCCTCAGGCCATTCTGGATATCACCAATGAATTCCAGAAAGATGCCGTCCTGGTAAAAATGCCGGCAAAAGAGCTGACCGTTTCCCTGATTAAGCAGTATTATGTTGTCTGCAAAAATGATTACAAAACAGAAGTAATCCGCAGGCTGAAAGAAAATTATCATTTAAAGCGGTCCCTGATTTTCTGCAATACCAAAAAGATGGTGGATGATCTGTCTGCAAGCTTAAAGAAGCTGGGTTATCAGGCAGAAGGCCTTCACGGCGACCTGACTCAGAAACAGCGTGACTTTGTCATGAACCGTTTCCGAAACGGAAGCCTGGAATTCCTTATTGCCACCGATGTAGCTGCCAGAGGCATTGATGTGGATGATCTGGAAGCTGTGTTCAACTATGACGTTCCACAGGATACCGAATATTATGTGCATCGGATTGGACGTACTGGCCGTGCCGGAAAAGAAGGACTTTCCTTTACCCTGATCAATGGCAGGGAAATGGGAAAGATCCGTGAGATTGAACGAATCTGCAAGACAACCATTGCACAGCATCCGATTCCTGCATCCAAAGAGTTGCTTCATGCAAAAGCTGACGCCGTCTTAAAAGAAGCAGAAACCTGTTTAAAAGAACGAAACATTTCTGAAATTAAACTGTTTTTAACAGAAAAAATGGCAGAAACCGGGATGGATTCCTTTGAACTTGCAGCAGCGCTTTTACAGATGCAATTAGGCAATACCGATATGATTGCTGACGAATTGATCCAGGATACCGTACGGGAATATGGACGCAGAAATCCCCGTGGAAACCGCACAGAACGCCGCGGACACGGCGGATCCTCCAGAGGCGGTTTCAAAGACTTCAAAGGCACCAAAGAACGTCCTGACGGATCTTACCGAAAAAACAACCATAGACCTCAGGATTCCATGTCCAGGCAGGAACGCCCCGGACATACAAGAATTCGTGTCCGCAACAGCGGTGCAAAAGCAGTCTATGAAAATTCAAACTCCAGAAATTTAGCAGCAGCCGGAAATGGAAAAAGACGCCAGAACCGTGCAGGCTGAAAAAAGAAAAGAAAATCAGAAATTTAAGCGGCCCAAAAGGAAAATTTCCGAAAGAGGGCCGCATCCTCTTGGCTTTAGATCTATACGACAAACTCCAGTTTTTCAAATAGATCTGGGTGAAATTCCATGATTGACAGGATTTTTCAAACATGTTACCATTTTTGAAACCCTTTCTTATAAATCTGCTTCGTTTCGCGGATTTATGAATTCTTCTGAAAAATTCGAGATTTTGAAATTCAGGAAAACAAACTGTTAAAATAAAAAAACATAAAGCCACTCTTGTACAAACGCATTCTGGCTTCAGACTTTTTACAATTCATAAAATAAAAATTTTGCTTTTTAATTTAGACAATATTTTCTTTAGAAAGGAACTTTTTGCTATGCCTGCAGTTACGACATTCCATGAACAGACCGATGTGGAGCTTACTCTGAAGCTTCGGGAAGTTTTAAAAACCCTGCCGCCTTTTACCAAGGATTATTTCCGTGCCATCGAACC
>CAJMON010000001.1 GCA_905214955.1 uncultured bacterium | reverse complement strand
CTTTAACCCACTAAAATAATTTTATTATAGTTTTTCACTTCCAGAATGTCAAGTCTCTATAATGCCTGAATTCTCTCCAAAATTTTCTGCCGTCCCTGGTCAAAAAGCAGTTCCCGGTTGTACCGCTGATACCGCTCACAGGCATATTCCTGCAGAAACTGCACGCTGTAGAACCCGGAATTCAGTTCTGTGATAAACCATACCATTTCCTGGCCTGCCTCAAAGGCTGCTTCCAGAAAATCAAACACATGCTCTAAAACACTTCCTGCTTTGTCATAAGCTGTTTCATATTCCGCTTTTTCTTTTCCAAACAGCTCCCGGATTTTTTCAAAAACCGCCTCTGCGTTTTCCCATGTTCCTGCTTTTAACACTTGTTTCATCTGTTCTAAAATCTGTCCTGCCTGGCGGTACGTCCGCTCTTCTGCCCTGCTTAACAGCTCTGCCTGTTTTTTTTCTTCATATTCCTGCCGTACATTGTCTGTTTCCTGTTCAAATATTTCCGCCCAGTTTTCCCTGTCCATCTGTTCTTTGAAACGTTTCAGCACTGGATAAAGAAGCTCCAACACCGCCTCTTTTTCACCGACAGTTCTAAATTCCTGGCTGCATCCGGAAATCAGAAGGCTGACGATGCTTAAACGCTCATCAAAGGATGCATGGGCTGCTTTTTTCTGCATCAGTGTGCTGTCTTTTCCAAGAAGAATTTCCTCAATCTGATAATCTTCCCGGTATTTCCGGTACAGCTCCAGATAGGCTGCAAAATCCTTAGCTGCCTTTGGATGCTGGATGTACTGGACCACCACGTCATAATCCACAGGTTTTCCAAGCTTTTCATAGGTTTTGATCAGAGTGGATAAATCCTCCCATCCTCTTGGCGTAGCGAAAATCCGGCCATCCACAGTGGTTTCCATCTGATAAAAATATTTTGTCCGAAGAGACAGATAAGAAATAACCGCAGGATGAACCTGTTCTTTCCAGGCATATTCTTTCCATACAGAAAAATCCGGTTCCACATCCATTTTTTTCACCCGGTCCATGGTCACCACATCAAATTCCCGGACAGATTTGTTGTATTCCGGCGGGTTTCCTGCCGCCACAATGATCCATCCGTTTGGGATTTCATGACATCCGAAGGTCTTGCACTGAAGGAACTGCAGCATAGCAGGAGCCAGCGTTTCAGACACACAGTTGATCTCATCAATAAATAAAATGCCTTCCGTAAGCCCTGTCTGCTCCATTTTATCGTACACCGAAGCCACAATCTCACTCATGGTGTATTCTGTCACCGAATAACTCTTTCCACCGTACTCCTTCTGCGAGATAAATGGCAGGCCGATGGCGCTCTGCCTGGTGTGGTGGGTGATGGTATAGGACACCAGACCGATGCCGCACTCTTTTGCAATCTGTTCCATAATCTGGGTTTTTCCAATGCCCGGCGCTCCAAGCAGCAGGATGGGTCTCTGGCGGATTCTTGGAATTTCATAGTTCCCCAGATCGTCTTTTGCCAGATAAGCTTCTATGGAGTCTTTGATTTCTTCTTTTGCCCGCTTAATATTCATTCTTCTATCTCCTTTTGTCCATATTCCTCTGCATCCAGGATGATTTTGATTGCCCATGGAGGCACATCCACATCTTTGTAATCTTCTTTCATAAAGATAAAGGCCGTGTCATAGGGTGGCTTTTTTGCCGGAAACATGCCATACCCGTCTGTAAAGTACAAAAGTCCCCGCAGCTTTGTAAATGCCCTTCTTCTTAACAGCTCTTCCACATAAGTAAATGCCGGCCGAAAATCTGTCCCGCCCTGGCCTTTCACGGTAAACTGTTCCATATACTGCTTCATCTGTTCTGGATTGGCGATCAGCTGATCTTCCTGAATCCGGTCATCGCACTGGATAATGTGGATGTTCAGTTTTCGAAAAAAACTTTCCGCCTGGGAAAGAATGCTGTAAGTTTCTTCCAGGAAATGCTTCACCAGATCACCATTACAGGACATGGAAGTATCCACCACAATCACAAAATCTTCCACTCGTTTGACTTCTTTGGTCTCCAAAGGCTCAATCAGCGGCATGTTTCCGTACATGTTCATGCCGAAATTGTAATAAATATAATCAAAGGTGTCCATGTCCACCTGCATTTCTTCTTTTAATACGGCAAATTTTTTCAGGAAGCTGCGGTAATCGTACCGCTGACGGTTGGCGATTTCCAGCTGGTCTTCCAGATTTTTCACATCTGAGGATGCCTTCTTGGAAAAAGTTTCCATTTCTGTCTGCATCTTTTCCCTGCGGTCTTTCCACTCCTGGCGCTTTGGGCTTTCACTGGCATTTTTCCCATCTTCCCAGTGGGAATGGTCATCCACATGGAATTCTTCCTGGTATTTTACCAGCGTCCCGGTTTTCATCCATTCTTTTTCCAGAAACCGGTAAACGCCTTCCGCTGTCACCGCTCTGCATTCTTTAGCCAGCCGCTTGTAAGTCTCCCGCCGAAATCCGGATCCATGGCGGTATACACATTTTACATATAAACCGTCAATCAGATTTTCTGCGGCAATGTCACAGGCTAAGTTCCACAACTCTTTGTCCCGATTTTTTCGATTCCACAGGTGCCCGAACAGGCAGTGGAAAATCATGTGCAGATACAGCCTGTTGACTTCCACCCTTCCTTTTTCATACCATTTCATCAGTTGATCCGGAGAGAAACGAAGCAGCTCTCCATCGGTTCCAGCCACGAAAACTCCGGTATCCGGCTCCGGGCGCAAAGCAGAAAGCGCGCTGTCTAAGAAACGCATTCCAAGGTAGAGCTCATTTCTGGTACTGTTTAAAATATCCCTGCAGATTTCTTCTTTTTCCAGTTCTTCTGCCTGCAGTTCCTGTATGGGATTTCTCATAAGTCAAAGCTCCTCCTTTTCGGAGCAAACCGCCGTCCTTTTTCTTCCATCAGACATGCCACGCCTTCTGGAAATCCTTCTTTTGCAGCCAATTTCAAAAGCTCCTCCAAAGTCTCTTGGGCCACTGGAATTCTTTTCAGGAAAAAGGACAGATCTTCGGTCTGTTTCTTTTGAAGCAGCAGTTCTCCTGCCTCCCTCTGCTTCTCTTCCAGATAGGCAGCATACTGTTTTTCTGCCTCCGCGGACAGCTTCATGGGATACCGAAGCCTGTCAAAAGCAAGCCGAATGACGGTCTTGGGGTTTTCCCAGGCTTTGGCTGATTCAAACAGGGAATCGTATTCCCGCACCTGCAGCACCCGGTTGCGAAAGCAGTTCCGGTAGCGCAGGCCGCTTCCATGGACATGGTTTTCCAGGATTCTGGCCGGTGTGTTCTCTACGCCTTCTTCAAAATATTCCGGGAACCAGAAACGCCCTTCTTCTCCCTGACGCTCATAGACAACCAGGAGTTCTTCCGTCACTTCTGTCAGAATGTCCCTGAGACACCCTGCTTTTTCTTCTGCCGCCCTTACCTGCAGTTCTCCAATCTGATGGCAGCCGGTAAATGCACCGGCCCCTACGTCTTTTAGGTTCTCTCCAAAAGAAAGGCGTTTCAGGGAAAAGCAGTTGTAAAAGGCATAACGCCCGATTTTTTCTAAGGAATCTGGAATCCAGACTTCGGTAAGATCTCCTCCTGCCATGGCTTTCCCGTCTCTGGAATTGATATCTGCGATTACGTTCTGCATATCCGATACCGAAACTTCCCGGGATTTTTCCGACACCGTATTCCAGAGCATGAGCGTTTCTTTTTCATAATCTTCCATGGAAAAATGATCCGAAAACGCATAAGCCCCCAGCTCCGTCACCGGCTTTCCTTCTATCTTAGACGGAAGCTCTGCAATCGAATCCAGGCTGTAACACCGCAGAATGCAGACTCCGTCCTTTGTCAAATGATATAAACAACGCATAGGATATCGTCCTCTCTGTTTTACTCTTCCTTACAATCATCCAAAAACCGTTTTTATTATACACCATTTTCCCCGAAGAGCCAGAGGTTTCTTTTACATGCTGCAGGAAGATGCGCTTGTATGGCAGCAAAACAGTGTCAGGAATGCTCTGCTGTTTCGGCCCCAGGAACATTCATCCGTTCAGTTCGCCTGCAAAACCCGCAAATCCTTAACCCTAATCCGCTCATGCTCAGGCAAAGACTGACGCTTTGCTTTGCGGCCGTCCTGCCCCTTCTCTTTTTACAAAACTCCAAATACCTATTGACGTTCTCTCTTCCCAAACTATATGATAATGAAAAAAAAGAAAAGGAGTCCCTTATGACCTGGCCTTATTTGAAACAGTACCTGAAATTTCTTTTTGTCCTCTCCTGCGCGGTATCTGTCTGGATCCGCTTTTTCCGGCACCGGGGCAGTTTAAAAAGTGTCAGTCCCTTTCTTCCTGCCGCTCTTTCTTTTGCAGTGGCTGCGGACTACTGTTTTTTGTTTTCTGGAAATTATACTGCTGCCGTAGCCTTTTTCTGCGGTGTCCAGTCCTGTTACTGCCTGGTGCGCCGTGCTTCCCTGCCCAGGTTCTGGCTTATGGGGGCCGCAGGCACACTTGCGTTCTTTCTTGGTTTTTCCCTTTTAGGCGTATCCTTGGATCTGCAGTCCCTCACGGCCTTTTTCTATCTTTCCTGCCTGGCCGTTAATCTGGTTTCCGTGATCCGCCAGAAGAACTTCTGGTTCACCGTCTGCCTGCTTCTTCTCCTGGCAGGAGATCTTCATGTAGCTGTCTACAACCTGCACTGGTACCTTCCTGTTGGACAATATCACTGGTACCAGGTGTGGTGGGAGCTTTCCACTCCTCTCATCTGGGGCTTTTATCTGCCAAGCCAGCTTTTACAGGCAGCAAAAATGCCGGAGATTTGTGGTCTCCGGCATGCTTAAAATTTTTTCCGTATTTTTTCTTCCCCTTTCAGCAGATAGGCATCCAGCGCAGGCCCTGCACCCAAAACATCCTGAAAGATCCGGTACTCGTCTTCGATGCCCTGTCCATGGGGCACCCGGTAGGCACCGGCATCACTTCCGAGAGCCATCTGTACGCCCCAGGCATAAGCTGTTTTCATATTTAATACCAGCCGCTCATAAATTTCAAAAACCGATCCGTTGGAAAATCTTCCGCTTCCCAAGAGATTTCTCACTGTAGCTGCTGTTGGCACCCAGACCGTATCCGATTCTGCCATAACCTGAATGGTCTCCATATCCATATAAGCACCATGTTCAATGCTGTCCGCACCGGCCAGAACCGCCTGTTTCACCGTTTCTGCGCCGTTTACGTGAGCCATGACTGAAAATCCTTCCTCATGGGCAATGTGGATCATCTCTTTGATCTCTTCCTCACAAAGAGGCGTGCCTGTGATCATCCCCGGAATGGAGAAATCCATAATCCCGGAAAACATCACCTTCACAAAGTTTCCACCAAGAGCTCTGACCTCTTTCACCAGCTGATGATACTCTTTCAGATCGTCAAACCCTTTTCCCACAATGCCGCCATAATGCCCGTTTTTGTGAATGGCAAACATGGGTGTCCGGTAGGTAATGCCGTACTCCGGTGCCAAAATGGCAGCCGTCTGGGACACGCCCAGACCATCGCCGCCATCCCTTACAAACAATACATCTCTTTTTTGATATTCCACCAGATACTCTCGTATCTTTTCCGTGCAGACATGATCTTTGTGAAGTGCCACTGCCTCCCGGTAATTCTCCCCATTTAAAAGCATATGTGCATGACATTCTCCAAACATCCCGCACCGCCTCCTTCTATGCTCTTTTTAGGATTTTGTGGCGCACAGCCGTCTTCTTCTCTCCGCCTTCTTTTCTGACATGTTTCTTCTTCCACGTGGAAGGCACAAACAGCACCAGCATTGGCAGAAGTTCCAGACGACCGGCCAGCATATCAAACATCAAAACAAATTTGGACAGCGTGGAAAAGGACTCAAAATTTCCCGCAGGTCCTACAATCTCCATTCCCGGTCCAATATTATTTAAGGTGGCCGCCACAGCCGTAAAATTCGTCACAAGATCTTTTTCATCCAGTGAAATAATCAGGATGGAAAATGCAAAAATCACCAGATAAATGGTAATAAAAGAATTCACAGAACGCACCACATCATGCTCTACGGTTCTGCCATCCAGTTTCACCTTGCGCACACTTCTTGGATGGGCAATCAGCCCCAGTTCCTTTCGCACGCCTTCCAGCATAATCAGGATACGGGACACCTTGATGCCGCCTCCCGTACTGCCTGCACAGGCGCCAATGAACATCAATGTCACCAGAATGGTTCTGGCAAGAGCCGGCCACTGATTGAAATCCGCACTGGCAAATCCGGTGGTGGTGATAATGGAACTTACCTGGAAAAAGGACTGCTGCACGGCCTCTCCACCGCTTCCAATCCGTGGGTAAATGCACCACGCAATCAGGACGGTAGCTATCAGAATAATACCAAAATATGCCCACACTTCCACCGATTCTTTTGCCTGGCTATATTTTTTCTTTAAAATCAGATAATAAAAGTTAAAATTTACACCAAACAGCATCATGAAAATGGCAACCACACTTTGCAGATATCGGCTGTAACTTTCAAAACTGTCGTTTTTGATGCCAAATCCACCAGTTCCGGCAGTACCGAAACAAGTGCAGATGGTGTCAAACAGAGGCATTCCTCCCATCAGAAGCAAAATTCCCTCGAACACCGTCATCGCAATATAAATCGCATACAGCGTGATCGCTGTAGTACGGATTCTGGGAACCAGTTTGTTGACACTGGGTCCCGGGCTTTCCGCCTTCATAAGAAACATGCTGCTGCCGCCTTTCATGGGCAGAATGGCCAAAATAAACACCAGGACTCCCATACCACCTACCCAGTGGGTAAAGCTTCTCCAGAACAGCCCTGCATGAGACATGACCTCCACATTGGAGAGGATACTGGAACCGGTGGTGGTAAAGCCGGAAATGGTTTCAAACAGGGCATCCACATAAGAGGGAATTTCCCCGGAAATGGTAAACGGCACAGCACCGAACACACTGAGCACGATCCAGCAAAGCGCCACGATCACCAAACCGTCCTTTGCCACAATGGTGGTGGTTTTCGGCTTACGCCAGACCACTACGGCACCTAAGATCAGACACAGAACCGCGATGATCCCATACGCAGCACCAACCTGTATTTCACCGTAAATCAATGCTACCAGAAGAGGCAGAAGCAGAAATCCCCCCTCAAAACAGCACACCCATCCAAGCATATATCCAATCATTGCATAATTCATCGTTGTTCTCCGTCCATCAGTCTTCCAGAATATCCGTCAAATCATTCAGCCCCTGGTTTGTGGTTACTACAATCACATGATCTTCCATCTGAATCTCATCCTGTCCTCTTGGGATCAGCATTCTGCCATCACGGTAAATACAGGCAACCAGCATATTTTTCTTTAATCTCATTCGCTCCAGAGGCACACCCACAGCCGCGGAAGGCTTGGTCACTTTAAATTCCAGTGCTTCTACTCTATCTCCTACCAGGCGGTATAAGGTTTCAATGTTGGTGCCAATGGAGTTTTTCATTGCCCGGACAAATCCAAGAATAGTCTCAGACGTAACATATTTGGGATAAATCGTAGTATCCAGATCCAGAGAATCAATGACCTCATCAAACACCAGACCGTTGACCTTGGTTATCACTTTTGCATTGGTACGCTTCTGGGCAAACAGGGACAGCAGCACATTTTCCTCGTCCAGGTTAGTCAGTGCCACAAAAGAATCTGTTTCTTCCAGACCTTCCTCAATCAGAAGATTGGGCTCTACCGCATCCGCACAGATAATGGTAGCTTTGGGAAGGTTTTCGCTGAGCACCTCACAGCGCTTCCGGTCTTTTTCGATGATCTTCACATCAATGCCCATATGCAGCAGGATCTCTGTCAGATAAAAGGCCGTCTTGCTGCCGCCGACAATCATGGCATCCCGCACCTGATCTGTCTGAACCTTGATCTTCTTAAAAAACTGGGCAGCTGCTTTTGGCATGGCTACAATGGAAATGATATCTTTTTCCCGAAGTTCAAAATTACCGGTAGGAATCACCACCTGATCTCCCCGCTCTACTGCACATACCAGCACATCTGAGTGCAGCTTTGTAATAATATCCTTGACTTCCATTTCATGAAGGACAGAATCTTTCTGAATCCGGAATTTCAACAGCTCTACCCGGCCTTTTGCAAAGGTCTCAATTTTGATAGCACTCGGGA
The DNA here is from genome assembly GCA_905214955.1 of uncultured bacterium. Lineage (GTDB taxonomy): Bacteria > Bacillota > Clostridia > Lachnospirales > Lachnospiraceae > Limivivens. The sequence continues at coordinate 88,600 of CAJMON010000001.1, read as the reverse complement.
AACGCAGCAGCCTTGCAATCTCATTGGCTGCTGCAAGCTCCGGATTGATCACCATGGCAAGGCCCAGCTCTTCTTTGATATAGCTGCTTTCCCGGCTGTACTCTGGATTTCGCACTCTCGCAATGGTCTGGCAGTTTCCTGCCTTTTTCGCGATCAGGCAGCTTAAAAGATTTAACTCATCCGACCCGGTCACTGCGATCAGCAGATCCGCCTTTTCAATTCCTGCTTCTTCCAGAATCTGGTGGTTGCTTCCGCTTCCAACCACCCCCATGATGTCCAGGTCACTGGACAGATCCTGAACCAGTTCATAATTCAGGTCCACAATCGTCACATCGTTGTCTTCCTTGCTCAGCTGTTCTGCCAGCGCAGAGCCCACCTTTCCACACCCTACAATAATGATGTTCATACGTTTTTTCCACTCCTGTAACTTCTGTCTATTTTCTCTATCTGCTCAACTTTCCGCCTCTGTTTTCCAGTTCCTGGATGGTTGAAATAAAAACAGTTGTGGACACTGCCGCTTCTGACAGTGCCCAATGCTGTTGTATCCTGCTTCAATTTTATCTTCCGGCTTCCTCTTCCTGAGACACCCCTGCAAAACGCTTTTCCTGCTGGCGCATGACGTAAGAATACATGAACAACAGCAGAATGCCTGCTAACACCCATGCCACAGGACTTGCCATACAGGTGCCGGTATAGCTATGTACCCTGGAGGCAATCACCGCAGTTACCGTTCTTCCCACCATCTCTGCGATGCCGGCTGTCATGGGAAGCAGTCCATAGCCCAGTCCCTGAATTCCATTTCGGTACAAATTAACCCATACCAGAGGAATAAAGAACGTGGCTACGCATTTCAAATAAATATCTACATAACCGATAATGGTCTCAACATCATCTGAAATAAACAGATAGGTCAGATATTTTCCAAAGAACGCCACAATCAGGCCAGTCACCACCGCATACGCACAGCCCATCATACAGCCTGCGTGAAATCCCTGGCGGATCCGCTTCACCTTTCCGGCACCCACGTTCTGGGCCGCATAGGTGGCAATGGCGGTTCCCAGCGCCACATAAGCCTGTGTCACGATCTGCTCGATCTTGTTGGCTGCTGTAAAAGCTGCTACGGCAGTCGAGCCCAGCAGATTCAGCGCCCACTGCACGGTCATGGTGCCGATAGCAGTGATGGAATACTGAAACGCCATGGGAAATCCAATGCTCATCTGGATCTTTGCCAAATGCCAATTGATATGCCAGTCTTCCTTTTCCATCCGCAAAACCGGCACTTTTTTGATGATATAATACAGGCACAAAAAACCGGAAATTCCTTGAGAAATCACAGTTGCATAGGCAGCTCCGGCTGTGCCCATATGAAAGGCAATGATAAATACCAGATCCAGCACAATATTTAACAGGGCAGCCAAAATCAGGAAATACAGCGGCGTTTTGCTGTTTCCAAGAGCCCTTAAAATACTGGATAAAAGGTTGTACAGTACCTGAAAGACAATGCCTGCACAGACAATGATGATATAGGAATAGGCCGCATCATAAATGTCATCCGGCGTATTCAAAAATTTCAAAAGTCCATGCATTCCAATCACACTGACCAGGGTCATTACCACAGATACAATCAGAGACAAAATGGCTGCGGAAGCTACGGTTTTCCGCATTCCTTTCATATCTCCCGCCCCAAAACGCTGGGAGGTAAGGACAGTAAATCCGGTACTCATCCCCATTAAAAATCCGATGATCAGAAAGCTGATGGTTCCGGTGGCTCCAACGCCTGCCAGTGCATTGGTTCCTACAAATTTTCCAACCACAACGGTATCCACCATGCTGTAAAACTGCTGGAATACATTTCCCACAAAAACCGGGAGAGTAAAATTCAGAAGAATCCTGCCAGGATTCCCTGATGTCATATCACGTTCCATTTCAGAGCTTTCTCCTCATTTTTAAGTCTGCAGGCTTTGCCTATCATAGCACACCAAACGCAGAAGTCAATAGTTTTATTTTAAAACCACCACTTTGTTGTAGGGGATCTCGATTCCTTTTTCATCAAATGCTTTTTTGATGGCAAGCCTTGCATCGCTGCAGGCTTCAAAATTTTCGTTGGCTGTTTTTGTCCACATGTTGGCCCGGAGCATAATCCCGCTGTCCCCAAATTCCCGGACAAATACTTTTACTTTTGGGACTCCCTGTTCTTTTTCTTCGGCGGTACGCACGTCGCAGTACAGGGGATGCTCCCCGATCACCTTAGCCATCACTTCCATGGCCAACTCCAGATTGCTTTCATACGCTACCGACACGTCCAGAAAAGAGGAAGCTGTGCTGTCTCCATAATCGGCATTTTCGATTTTTTCCTTGCTCATCTCTGAATTGGGAATAATGATCCGGCTGTTGGTCAAAGTCCGGATCACGGTATGGCGCAGGGTAATGTCCTCCACAAATCCGGTGAGATCGTTGTTAATCAGATGCACCCGGTCTCCCACCTGAAACGGATGGAACACGGCAATGAGCATTCCGCTGATGAGATTTCCAAAAGACTCCTGAGCAGCCAGGCCTAACACCACTGCTGCGATTCCGGAACCTGCCAGCAGTGTCTTGGTAAAGCTGGACATTCCCGGCACCAGTGCCACCACCTGAAGCACACCGATAACCCAGGCCAGGCCTTTTAGGAAGCTGTTTAAAAACTTCAGGTTCAGATTTTCATTTCTGCCAATTTTTGTAAACGTACGGTCAATGACAAGCACTGCCAGATACGTAAATGCCAGCAGCAGCACCGCCTTTAAAATCGTCACCAGCCAGGTGATCTCTGAAATTTTTTCAATCAGTTCCATAAAATCTCCTATCAATCATCAAATAACTGATGCCAGTATATACTACTTTTTTCAGCCTTGCAAGATGGCAAAACACAGAAAAAGGAGCGTCCGCCAAAGCAGCGCTCCCTTGCAGTTTTCCAAAAATGGTCTTTTACATGGATTTCCGTTCCGCAATCTCTGCCATCTTGGCAGCATTTAACCGGGTGTCTCCGTGGACACGGCTGTAGGACAGATAACCGTTCATCCGGTCGATCTTGGTTAAGTTTCTGGAACCGCATACCGGGCACACGTCCATCTCCAGCTCCTGGTGGCCGCAGTCATCGCAGTAGGCCAGGGATAAGTTCACTCCTTCGTAATAGCCAAGATCCATGGCTCTTCGGATCAGACTTTTGATGGCATCAATGTTGTAATCAATGGGGTAACGGACATACTGGATCTTTCCGCCGTTGCACAGTTCCCAGAACCTTCCTTCCAGATCCTGCTTCTGAATGGGGGTCAGATCTTCAGTGACATGGCAGTGAAAACTGTTGCTCACATAGGGTCTGTCAGAAACATTTTCCACAATGCCGTACATTTTCCGGAACTGCTCCACCTGCAGGCCGCACAGGCTCTCTGCCGGGGTTCCGTAGATGGCATAAAGCCAGCCGTCTTCTTCTTTAAATTCATTTACTTTCTGATTGATATACTCCAGAACTTCCAGGGCAAACTGGCCGTCCTCTGCAATGGATTTTCCATTGTACAGCTCCTGGAGTTCATTTAAGGCAGTGATGCCAAAGGATGCTGTCATGGGCTTTAACAGCTTTTTGATCCGCTCCTGGGGTTTTAAATGGCCGCCGTAGAAGCCGCCCTCACAGTAGGCAAGAGGGTTGGTGGAAGCTTTCATGGCACCGAGATACTCATACGTTCTCTTGTGCAGTCCCCGGATCATCTCCAGATAATAGTCCAGCACCTCGTAGAAATCCCGGCTTTCAGAGCGGGCCTTTGCCAGAATCATGGGCAGATGGAGGCTCACCGCACCGATATTGAACCGTCCCACAAACACAGGGACATCTTCATCATCTGCCGGGTGCATTCCTCCTCTTTCATACCAGGGGCTTAAAAATGCCCGGCATCCCATAGGACTGATAACTTTTCCATAGCGCTTGTACATGCTGGAAATATAGCCCTTTCCTGTCATGGACAGCCAGTCCGGATACATGGTCTTGGAAGAACAGGCCACACCTGCCTCAAACACATCTTCGCTTGGGCAGCCTACCCCGTGAAGGTTTTCGTCATACAGAAATACGATCTTGGGGAAAAGCACCGGTTTTTTGTTTCCAGGACGTCCCTGGCCGGTCCGGTGGACATTTAACAGGGAAATGGATGCCATTTTTTCAAACAGGCCGGTGCCAAGTCCCAAGGTCACAGTAACAAAGGGATAGTCTCCTCTGGAAGAACCTACAGTATTTAACTTGTACTCAATGCCCTGCCATCCCTGTTCAAAGTCTCTGCGCACCTTGTCCATGGCATACTGCTCGGCACGCTCGTCTGCTTTTTCCCAGTCCGGATCCACATATTTTTTGAATTCTTCTTTGTATTTCCGGTAGCTCTTTTCTGCGTAGGGGCCTAAAACCTTATCCACTTCCGGTACGGTAAATCCGCCATACTGCTGAGCTGCCGTACTTAAGATAATATCTCCCATCACGTCAAAGGCGGTATCCAGAGTCTTTGGCTCGTTGTACCACACATTTCCCATCTCAAAACCGCCCCGTAGCACATTTGCCACATCAAACAGACAGCAGTTCATGGTATCCAGTCTGGCGGACTGGTCATGGATATAAATGTAGCCATCCTTGCAGGCCTGAAGCTCGCTGCGGTTCATAAAGAACTTCCGGTACAGCTCCTTGTTCAGCTCATTAAAGATCAGGCTTCTCTTGGTGGCCACCAGGGCGCTGTCCGTGTTGGCGTTGCTCTTATCTCCGATATAACGGATGGACTGGCTCTTGGTGTACACTTCGTCCATCATGTGGATGAAATCCAGCTTGTAATTCCGATAATCCCGGTAACTCTTTGCCACAGCAGGATTGACCTTTTCCAGGGCGCCTTCCACAATATTGTGCATTTCCTGAATGGTAATGCCCTCTTTTCCAAGAGATGCCGCCCGCTCCTTGGCATACTGGCAGATAAACTGAATTTCCTCACCACTGAATTTATACAGGATACGGGCTGCGGATTTATTGATGGCCGCAATAATCTTCTCTACATGAAAATCTTCCTGGGTCCCGTCCTTTTTAATCACATACATCGGGGATGTTCCTCCTTCATCATCACTATATCTTGTATTTTATTATTCTTTCTCAACCAGATGTTGTCACTATAGTATATAACAAAACCCTCTTTCCGTAAAGAGGGTTTTGGTGTTTTCTTTATTCATTCTCCCCAGGAAGGACGGGAAGATTCCAGAATCTCTGAAAGATTAAAAAACTGTTTGTAGCTGTCCTCGTTATAGTAGAGGTTGTAGCCATCCACACCTCTGCGTGTCTCATGGACATAATTGGACTGAACATCCAGATAGTCGGCGGATGCCCAGACACCGCAGAACACTTTAAATCCTTTTTCCAGAAGATAGTCAAATGCATCTCCCGTAAATCCAACGTCATCTCCGTAAGGATAGAACAGCACATCTGCTCCTCCGATATAGTCCCCGATCTCTTTTAGCCAGCTGTCCGTATCTGCCGTAATCTCGTCATACGTCATGGCCGCCATAGAACTATAAGAATAGGTATTGCTGCCAAAACACCAGCCGTCTTCCCGAAGTTTCTCTGCAATGGCTTTCACTGTTTCCCGATCACTCTCCAGGGTGGCAGAAGTCTCATCATTGATCCGGTAGCCGAATGCTCCTGCATAGCCGGTCAGACCAATGATTCCTCTGGCATTTCGCAGGGAGAAATCCGGATGTTCTTCAATAAAGCTTTCCAGAATAGGAATAAAATCATAATCACCAGTCAGTTCATTTCCATCGGCATCCTCATAGAGGGCTTTGACTTCCCCGTTTTCATCCAGTACCAGTCTGCTGGCAAAACCGTCTTCTTCCAGATAATCATAATACACCACTGCATCCTGCGAAAGAATGATCGGCTTTTTCCCCTCCGGCACCATGGGCGTGGCCCTATAATAGCTTACCGTTCCATCGTCCGCCTTGGACTCTCCAAACGCTTCATGAATATCAATCAGCACATAATTGTTCTCATACAGGCTTTCCAGGATCCGTTCAAACTCTCCGGTGGTCATATTGGACCAGTTGTAAGTGGAAGCCATCCCATCCCCGTCGAAAGCTCTGGCAGGATCTGCAATCAAGGTCTGGAAATACAGGTGGGGAATATCTCCGTCATACGCAGTCATCTTACTCAGTTTCTGCTGATACTCAATCTTGGCATCCACCACTTCTTCTGCATCCTGATACTCATCCTCAATATTGGAAAGGATATCCAGCGCTCCCTCATAATCATACATCTCGGCAAGTTTTTCTGCCTCGGCAATCTTTTCTGTCACCTTGGCATACCGCTCTGACTCTTTTTCCTTTAATTCCCGCTCTGCTTTCATCTTGGGCGATTCCACAGGCTCATTTCCTGCATACATGCCTGTTGTACCAAGACTTTCTGCCAGCTGGGCATTTAATGTCTCTCTGCTGCATCCACCGCAGATAACGGCCATACAGATTCCAAGCATGGCCGCTGCAATTTTATATTTTTTCAGTTTCAATCCGCGCCTCCTCTGTATGTCTTCCTTCTTTTCTGCCTTTCTTTCATAATACACGAATTTTCCTGAAAAAACAATGCTGTTTCCAATCTTATTCGTCCAGAACCTGTTTTAAAATTTTATTGACCGTTCCTGGATCTGCTTTTCCCTTCATGGCTTTCATGGTCTGTCCTACTAAAAATCCAATAGCTTTCTGTTTTCCGCCTTTGTAATCTGCCACAGACTGGGAATTGGCCTTCACAATTTCACGGATGACTTCTTCCAATGCACCCTCATCGTTTACAGTTTTCAGACCGTGAGCCTCCACATAGGCTTCCGGATCAATATCTTCTGCAAAGATCTTTTCAAAAACTTCTTTTGCCACGGTACTGTTGATGGTGCCTGCTTCCGTCAGCTCTACCAGTTTTGCCAGATTTTCCGGTGAAAATTTCAGCTCTTCCGGTTCCATACCATGCTCTTTTAACAACCGTAAGGTTTCCACCATGATCCAGTTGGATACTTTTTTCGGCTTGTGACAGATTGCCGTAGCTGCCTCAAACAGGTCTGCCAGGGCCTTGGACCCGGTCAGAATGCCTGCATCATAATCTGGAATATCAAATTCCTTTTTGTAACGCTCCAGTTTCTCTGTCCGAAGCTCTGGCTGGCGTTTTCTCACTGCTTCCAGCCAGTCGTCATCGATCCATACTGGTGGAAGATCCGGATCTGGAAAATACCGGTAATCCTTGGCATCTTCTTTGGAACGCATGGCGTAAGAATATTCTTTGTTGTCATCCCATCTTCTGGTTTCCTGGACAACGGCCTTTCCTTCTTCAATAAGTTCAATCTGGCGGGCACGCTCTCCCTCAATGGCACGTGCAATGGCTTTAAAAGAGTTTAAGTTTTTCATCTCAGTTCTGGTTCCGAAAGTCTCCTGCCCCACTTCCCGCACTGACAGGTTGACATCGGCACGCATGGAGCCTTCCTGAAGCTTGCAGTCAGATGCCCCCAGGTACTGAATAATCAGACGCAGTTTGTCCAAATAAGCAATAACTTCTTCGGCGCTTCGCATATCCGGCTCGGATACAATTTCAATCAGAGGCACGCCGCTTCGGTTGTAGTCTACCAGGGAGCAGTCTTCCCACTCATCGTGAACCAGTTTTCCTGCATCCTCTTCCATGTGGATCTCATGAATTCCTACTTTTTTCTTTCCTGCAGCAGTCTCGATTTCCACCCAGCCATCGTGGCAGATAGGCAGATACAACTGGGAAATCTGGTAGTTCTGAGGGTTATCCGGATAGAAATAGTTTTTCCGGTCAAATTTACAGTACTGGTTGATGCCGCAGTTAGTGGCAAGTCCTACTGCCAGAGCATGTTCTACCACCTGTTTGTTCAGTACTGGAAGCGAACCCGGCATTCCAGTGCATACCGGGCAGGTATGGGTATTGGGAGCTCCTCCGAATGCAGTGGAGCAGCCACAGAAAATTTTGGTCTTGGTGGCAAGCTCTACATGGACTTCCAGTCCAATCACGGTCTCATATTGTCTGCTCATCTTGCTTCACTCCTTCCTGCCACAGCCGGTCCTTCATAAGTTCTGGTCTGTTCAAACGCATAGCCTGCACGGAGAATGTTCTTTTCTTTAAAGCAGTCTCCAATCAGCTGCATTCCAATGGGAAGGCCTTTCTCATCTTTTCCGCAGGGAACGGACATGCCTGGCAGACCTGCCAGGTTCACGGAAATGGTGTAGATATCGCCTAAGTACATTTTCAGCGGATCGCTTAAGGATTCCCCAAGCTTTGGTGCGGTAGACGGCGCTGCCGGGCCTAAAATTACATCGTATTTCTGGAATGCATCGTCAAATGCTTTTTTAATCAACGCTTTTGTCCGCAGGGCCTTCAGATAATAAGCGTCATAATATCCGGAGCTTAACACGAAGGACCCCAGCATAATCCGGCGTTTTACTTCCGGTCCGAATCCTTCGCTTCTGCTCTTTTTGTACATGTTGTGAAGTCCCTCATATTCTTTTGCACGGTAGCCGTATTTCACACCGTCAAACCGTGCCAGGTTGGAGCTGGCTTCTGCATCTGCAATGACGTAATACGCCGGGATAGCGTAATCCACCAGGCTCAAGTCGAACTCTTCCAGAATCGCTCCTTTGGCCTCCAGAGCCTTTGCACCCTTCATCACAGCCTCTGCCACCTGGGGATCCAAACCTTTTCCAAAATAGTCTTTGGGAATTCCGATGCGCATTCCTTTTACATTATCCACCAGTGCAGAAGTAAAATCCAGATCGTCCCGCTTCATGGATGTGCTGTCTTTGACATCATAAGAAGCAATGGCTTCCAGAATGGCTGCACAGTCGCTGACATCTTTTGCCACCGGTCCGATCTGATCCAGTGAAGATCCATAGGCAATGAGTCCATAGCGGGAAACCGTTCCATAAGTCGGTTTAATTCCGGTTACGCCGCAGAAGGAACTGGGCTGGCGGATGGAGCCGCCGGTATCGGAACCCAGCGCATAAAAGCATTCCTGGGCGGAAACGGCTGCACAGGAGCCGCCGGAAGAACCTCCCGGAACCCGTGTGGAATCCCATGGGTTTCTGGTCACGCCGTATGCAGAAGTTTCTGTGGTGCTTCCCATGGCAAACTCATCCATGTTGGTCTTTCCAAGTACCACAGCTCCTGCTTTTTCCAGGTTTTTCACAGCTTCTGCAGTATAAGTGGGAACAAAGTTGTACAGAATCTTGGAGCTGCAGGTTGTTTTTAACCCTTCAGTACACATGTTGTCCTTAATGGCCGCCGGAACTCCGGCCAGGGGACCTGTCAGAATGCCATCCTCAATCTGTTTCTGCACCTTCGCTGCCTGCTTTAATGCACCTTCTTCATCAACGGTCACATAGGCATGAATCGTCTCTTCTGTTGCTTTGATCTGAGCCAGGGATTCCTGGGCGGCTTCCACAGCGGAAATTTCTTTTTCTCTGATCTTTTTTCCAAGCTCTAAGGCTGTCAGGTCTGTAATCCTCACGTTTTTTCCTCCTACTCTACCGTTTTTGGCACCTTAAAAGCACCGTCTTTGGCTTCTGGTGCATTGGCCAGAGTCTGTTCATGTTCATCTCCGTTTGTCACCACATCCTCCCGGAACACATTGGTTACCGGGAAAATATGGGACATCGGCTCGATTCCTGTGGTATCCAGTTCATTTAACTGGTCAATATAGTCTAACATCCGTTCCATATCTTTTTTGGCTTCTTCTTTTTCCTGGTCATTTAATTCCAGCTTTGCCAGAATTCCTACATATTCGATGGTTTCATCACTGATTTTATTTGCCATGATGTTTCTCCTTTTTCTTTACGGCTCCAGTCTGCTTAAATCTCTTGGGAACAGGGTAGTTTCCCGCACATTTTCTTCTCCTAAAAGTTTCATGGTCAGACGCTCCAGGCCGATTCCAAGGCCTCCATGAGGCGGCATTCCGTGTTTGAAGGTATCCAGATACTGTTCCAGTCCCTCTTCTGTCATACCTCTGGCCGCGATCTTATCACACAGGGCCTGATAATCATGGATTCTCTGGCCTCCGGTGGTGATTTCCAGTCCGTCAAAGAGCAGGTCAAAGCTTAAGGTAAAGCGGCTGTCTTCTGGATCATCCATTGCATAGAAAGGACGCTTCTTGGAGGGATAATGGGTGACAAATACGAAATCGGAACCGTATTCTTCTTTAAAGTACCGACCGATCAAGGCTTCTTCTTCCGGCTCTAAGTCAAAGGGGTTGCGGATCTTGCGGTTGTATTTTTCTGCCACCAGTTCTTTTGCTTTATCAAACCGGACTGCCGGAATCTTATCTGCGCTTGGGAGAGTGATCTTTAAAAGATCCAGCTCTTTCTGGTAATCTTCCTTTAACAATTTTAACATATACTGAAGAAACCCGGTTTCCATGGACATCAGATCTTCAAATCCGTCAATGTAGCCCATTTCAAAATCCAGGCTGGTATATTCGTTTAAATGGCGCTTGGTGTTATGCTTTTCTGCTCGGAACACCGGGCCGGTTTCAAAAACTCTCTCAAAAACTCCTACCATCATCTGTTTGTACAGCTGGGGGCTCTGCTGGAGCACTGCCGGACGGTGGAAATACTCCAGCCGGAATAAGTTGGAACCGCCTTCTGCACTCTTTGCACCGATCTTCGGGGTATGGATCTCGGTAAATCCCTGGCTGTAGAGGAAATCACGGAAGCCTCTCACTACGCCTTCCTGAATCCGGAATTTTGCCCGCTCCTGCAGATTTCTAAGAGAAATGGGCCGCATGTTTAACTTGGCTTCCAGGGAGGTGTTTAATTTCCATTTGGAAATTGGCAGAGGAAGGGGGGCTGCCGGCTCACTTAAAATCGTCAGAGTGTCAATGCGGATTTCAATGCCGTGGGGTGCACGCTCTTCTTTGTGCAGGCGCCCGGAAAGTTCTACGGCTGCCTCTTCTTTTAAGGCTTTCAGATCAAATTTTGAGGTGCCTTCTTCATAGACACACTGCAGCAGACCATCTCTTTTTCGAAGCACAACGAATGCAACTTCTCCCATATCACGGATGGTGTGGACGGTTCCATGTATTTTTACGATTTCTCCTTCTTTTGGCATTGTAAGCAGTGCCGGGATTTCCATTGTCTCTTTTTCTTTGATTCCTGTCATAAATTCCATACCGCAGTTCTCCTTTTCTGTCAAGCAAATCTTTCTTCTAAAAAAGCTGCCAAAGGCGGGATACAGATTCCACACTTTCCCCGTGGAATCCTTTCCGCACCTTTGCGGCAGCTTTTTATGTTGGTTATGCTCCAGGCAGTGCGCTCCTGCCCGAAGATTTTTATCACAGCGGCTTTTCCGTTCTTTTTTTGCAAATACAAAAACGCCCCGGAATATCGCTATTCCGGGACGGACTCACCTAATTTATGATCCGCGGTACCACCCGCCTTGCAAATATCACAGCACTGCTTTGATCACTTTTCAAACCAATCCTCTGATACTTACCTCTCAAACGCTTAACGCGCGCAACGTACTGCCCTACTGCTTTGTTCAGACAGTCTGCTCCAGAGTGTTCCCCATTGTCTTCTTCGCCTAATCGGCACTCTCAGTCGGTGATGCCAAATTCCTGTCAGGTTCCAAAAACGGAGTCTCTTTCTTTGCATTTCTCATGTGTTTCATACTAGCACATGTTTTTTTATTTTGCAAGTGTTTTTTTCACACCCATCTGCCTTAAAACTTTTTTATTTACACCGCTCCCTCTCTGTGCTACGATAAGGACAGGGTTTTCGTACCCCTACAGGAAGAAGTGAAAAGGAGATCACTACCCATGAAACAATTTATCATACCTGAAAACTATCACTCCGATCTGAACCTTCATGACACTCAGGTAGCCATCAAAACCGTGAAAGATTTTTTCCAGAGCACCCTTACCGAGCGCTTAAATCTTCTGCGTGTGTCTGCTCCTCTGTTTGTCACACCCCAGTCCGGATTAAATGACAACTTAAACGGCGTTGAACGTCCGGTTTCTTTTGGCATCAAAGAACAGAACGATGCACAGGCTGAGATCGTCCACTCTCTCGCCAAGTGGAAACGCTATGCTCTGAAAAAATATGGTTTTTCCTATGGAGAAGGTCTGTATACCGACATGAACGCCATCCGCCGGGATGAAGACACTGACAACATCCACTCTATCTATGTGGATCAGTGGGACTGGGAAAAAATCATCAAAAAAGAAGAGCGCAACCTTGACACCTTAAAGCATGTGGTCCGCCAGGTCTACCAGGTTCTGAAAAAAACAGAAAAATACATGTCCATCCGTTATGACTATATCCAGGAAATCCTGCCGCCGGATATCTTCTTCGTATCCACCCAGGAACTGGAAAACTGGATGCCGAATGCAACTCCCAAAGAGCGGGAATATGCCATTGCCAAAGAAAAAGGCGCAGTCTTCATCATGGAGATTGGTGACAAACTGGCTTCCGGAGAACCCCATGACGGACGTGCCCCGGACTATGATGACTGGCACTTAAATGGTGATATCATCGTATATTATCCGGTTCTTGACATTGCCCTGGAGCTTTCCTCCATGGGTATCCGTGTGGATGAAGATGCCCTGATCCGTCAGCTTGCCCTTGCCGGATGCCCGGAACGTGCTGAACTGCCTTTCCAGAAAGCTATTCTGGACAAAGAATTGCCCTATACCATCGGAGGTGGTATCGGACAGTCCAGAATTTGTATGTTTTACCTGCGCAAAGCGCATATCGGGGAAGTACAGGCTTCTCTGTGGCCGGATGACGTATGCCGCGAGGCAGCCGCCCACGGCATTGAACTTCTGTAAACTCTCTCAAATAAAACCATAAAAAAAAGTGTCGAAGACACTTTTTTTTATGGTTCTGCCGCCATCAGGCGGCATGTTCGTTTTACAGATGTTTGATCCGCTCAATGGCTGCTACTGTATTTTCATAGCTTCCAAATGCAGTCAGACGGAAATATCCTTCTCCGCTGGGGCCAAATCCAGATCCCGGCGTACCTACCACATTGGCCTTTTCCAGAAGGTAATCAAAGAACTCCCAGGAGTTCATGCCGTCCGGTGTTTTCAGCCAGATATACGGCGCATTGACACCGCCGAATACGGTGTAGCCTGCTGCTTTTAATCCTTCCAGAATAGTCTTGGCATTCTTCATGTAATAGGCGATCTGCTCTTTTAACTGGGCCTTTCCTTCTGGTGAGTAAACAGCCTCTCCTGCTTTCTGTACAATGTAAGGAGCGCCGTTGTATTTGGTCCCGTGGCGTCTTGCCCACAGAGAATGAAGCATCACATCCCCGGATTTTAAATCTTTGGGAATGACAGTGTAGCCCAGACGGGTTCCGGTAAAACCTGCATTTTTAGAAAAGCTGTGCAGCTCAATGGCGCAGGTTCTGGCTCCCTCACACTCGTAAATGCTGTGCGGCACGTCATCCTCAGAAATATAGGCTTCATAAGCGGCATCGTAGATGATCACTGCACCGTTTTTGTTGGCATAGTCCACCCATACCTGCAGCTGGTCTTTGGTGATGGTAGTTCCGGTGGGGTTGTTGGGGAAGCACAGGTAAATGATATCCGGTGTTTCTTTTGGAAGTTCCGGTATAAAGTTGTTTTCTGCGGTGCAGGGCATGTAGATCACATCGCTCCAGGTGCCTTTTGCCGGATCATAAGTGCCGGTACGTCCTGCCATAACATTAGTGTCCACGTATACCGGATAAACCGGGTCGCACACTGCAATTTTGTTGTCTACACTGAAAATCTCCTGAATGTTTCCGGAATCACACTTTGCTCCGTCTGAAACGAAGATTTCATCTGCGTGGATGTCGCAGCCTCTGTCCTGATAATCATTTTTTGCAATGGCATTGCGCAGGAATTCATAACCAAGATCCGGAGCATAACCATGGAATGTTTCTGCATGTCCCATTTCCTCCACTGCTCCGTGAAGTGCGTCAATGATGGCCGGTGCCAGCGGCTGGGTCACATCGCCGATGCCAAGACGGATAATCTGTGCATCCGGATGTGCTTCTCCATAGGCGGCAACTTTCTTTGCAATGTTGGAAAACAGATAGCTTCCAGGTAATTTTAAATAGTTGTCATTTACTTTAAACATGGCTTTTCCTTCTTTCTCAGTCTTATGTAAGTGTTGTCTAACCTCTGTTCAACACCATTTCGTTTTGCTAGTACAGTGAAAATTAAGTATCTGCTATATTGGCGCAGGATGATTTCTTCATATGCAAGGCGGAGGAATGAGGCGTAGCGGTGGCTGCGCCGATTGACGACAACGCAGCAGATGAAAAATCAGACAAGTCAATATGGTGGTTACTTAATATTCACTGTACTAGTTACACGAATCCTCCCATGGAAGTGTAATCTCCCCGTCAAATACCACCTGGGCTGGGCCGGTCATATATACCAGATCTGCCTGTCTGTCCCAGAAAATATCCAGATCTCCGCCTAAAAGTTTCACAGTGACCTGGTCTTTGACAAATCCGTTTAAAATGGATGCCACGGCAGCTGCACAGGCGCCTGTTCCGCACGCCATGGTCTCTCCGGAACCACGCTCCCATACCCGCATCTGCAGAGTGTGGTCGTCTAATACTTTGATAAATTCGGTGTTCACTCTGTCTGGAAATGCGGGATGATGTTCAAACCCAGGACCTATTTTTTCAATTTCCAGTCCGTCCACATCCTCTAAATAAACCACTGCATGAGGATTTCCCATGGAAACACCAGTAACTTTCCAGGTCTTTCCCTCTACTTCAAGAGGAACGGATACTGCCCTCTTCTCTCCACAGAGGAAGGGGATTTTTTCTGCATCCAGAATGGGCTGTCCCATATTGACTTTTACGGATATTGCTTTTCCAGCTTTGACCTGAAGTTCCACATATTTGATTCCGCTTTTGGTCTCAATGCTTAAGCTTGTCTTATCTGTCAGTCCGTAATCATAGACATATTTTGCCACACAACGGATTCCATTTCCGCACATGGCACCCTGGCTGCCATCTAAATTATACATATCCATCTGAAAATCTGCCACTTCGGAAGGTTTGATGAGGATCAGACCATCCGATCCAATGCCGAAATGCCGGTCACTGACAAATTTAGCCGTTCTGCCTGGATCTGCTACTTTCTCCTTAAAACAGTTCGCATATACATAATCGTTCCCGATTCCCTGCATTTTTGTAAATTTCAATACCTGTTCTCCTTTCCGCACGCCCGATGACGTATCCGGATACCAGCATATCATATTTTCTTTCTGTTGAAAACTCAGAATTTCATTAGGCTGAATACCATGCGGGCTGTCTCTACCAGGCTGTTTCCACTGTCCATGCTGCATTTCTGAATGTAGCGGTGGGCCTCCTCCTCTGTCATGTGGTTCCGGTCCATAAGAAGTGTTTTCGCATCCTGAATCAGCTTGCGCTCCTCCTCGGAACGTTCCTTTGGCTTCTGGCGGAGCTTCTTTTTTCTGCGCACCTGGGCAGAAATCATCATTTCCAGGGTATTTACCAGATCATGGACTTTTAAGGGCAGAGGCAGACAGATAATGCCTCTCTCCACCCCCTGTCCAATCACATTTCCAGATGCCACCAGAAGCATGGAAAACTGCGGATTTAAAAACTCATACAATTCCGAATATACCATATCGGTAAAACGGTAGCCGCAGACAATGATCCCTTCATCCAGGCGGTCCATTACCTGAAGCACCTGAGCGCCAGCCGTACACACGGCAGCTACATGATAACCGTTTCTCACCAGCAGGCTTCGGATATTTTTTGCATCTTCCGGTTTCGGAAATACTACTATTACATTGATCACTACTGGTGTACCTCCTGTCTTCGGTTTTCTGTTTCAGACAGGCAGGCTCAAATCTTATACAGGTATTTTTCAATCTCCCATTCGGATACCTGCCAGCAGTAATCTGCCCATTCCATTTTCTTTGAATGTACGTAATTTTTCCCAAGATGGGGGCCAAGGACATCCATCAGCAGCGGATCTTTTTCCAGCTCTTTGATGGCTTCGAAAAGGTTGTTGGGAAGCAGTTCAATTCCAAGCTCTGCCCGCTCTGCTTCTGACATCTCAAAAATATTTTTGTCCACACTTCTGGGCGGCTCGATGTGGTTGCGGATGCCGTCCAATCCTGCCGCCAGACACACCGCCAGAGTCAGGTAAGGATTGCAGGCTGGATCCGGGCTTCGAAGCTCAATCCGGGTACCTTCGCTTCTGGGGACTGGAATTCGGATCAAAGATGTCCGGTTAGTGGCTGACCATGCAATATAAACCGGTGCTTCAAATCCAGGCACCAGACGTTTGTAAGAGTTTACCAGAGGATTGGTGATGGCTGCCATGCCTTTTACATGTTTCATCAGTCCTCCGATAAACCAGTATGCTTCTTTACTCAGTCCCAGCGGATCATTGGCATCAATAAAGGCATTGACGCCATTTTTTACCAGCGACATGTTGGTATGCATCCCGGAACCATTGATTCCAGATTTTGGCTTCGGCATAAAGCTGGCATGAAGTCCATGGCGCTTTGCAATGGTTTTTACGGCCAGTTTAAAGGTCATAATATTATCTGCTGTATTCACTGCCTCATCATACTGAAAATCAATCTCATGCTGTCCCGGAGATACTTCATGATGGGAAGATTCGATGACAAATCCCATCTCCTCCAGAGTCAGGATCATATCACGTCTGGCATTTTCTCCCAAATCCACCGGACCAATATCAAAATACCCTGCTTTTTCATGGGTAATGGTGGTAGGCTGTCCATCGTCATCAGTATGGTACAGGAAAAATTCACACTCCGGCCCTGCATTGAAGGTGTACCCCATCTCGGTTGCCTGTGCTACGACTTTCTTTAAAATATACCGGGGATCTCCCTCAAAGGGGTTGCCATCCGGTCTGTGGACATCACAGATTAATCTGGCTACTTTTCCCTGCTGGGGACGCCACGGGAAAATAGCAAGAGTATTTAAATCCGGATACAGATACATGTCCGATTCTTCAAACCTGGCAAATCCTTCAATGGAAGATCCATCAAACATGCACTGATTATTCAACGCTTTTTCCAGTTGGCTGGAAGTAATCGCAATATTTTTTAATGTTCCAAACATGTCCGTAAACTGGAGACGAATGAATTCCACATCTTCTTCCTGGACAAGCCGGATCACATCCTGTTTCGTATAACCCATACGTTCTCTCCTTTTCTGAAATGAACACTTAAAAAAGGCGCACTGATCCAATCTCAGAGCGCCTTTGCCTATTAGCATCATATCAGCCGTTTTCCTGTTTGTCAATACTCACTTTCAAAATCTAAGGTCTGGACATTACCCAAAAGCTGGGATACCGGCACAAGATGACCCCCCTGTTCTTTGAACCCTTCAATCAAAGCTTCCAGCCCTTCTATCGTATCTTCTGCCCCACAGCGGCACACCACAATGCTGCCGTTTCCAAAATCTGGGTTTTCCAGAACCTGTTTTTTCACCTGATCTGCTCCATAATTTTTCCAGTCCAGGCTGTCCACATCCCACAGAATGCTCACATACCCGCTGTCTTTTGCCGCACGCAGCACATGTTTGTCATACGATCCATAGGGTGCCCGAAACAGCTCCATCTCATATCCGGTAAGTGTTTTGACAGTGTCATGTGTGTTTCTAATCTCCTCCAGGCACGACACATAAGACTTCTTTTTCAGATCTGAATGGGTTTCACTGTGGTTTCCAATCTCGTGTCCTTCTTGCAAAATCCGCCTGGCTTCCTCTGGACAAGCCCTGACCCATTTCCCGGTGACAAAAAAAGTGCTTTTTACATCCTGTTCTTCCAAAATATCCAAAATTTTTTCAATGGATTCTGTTTCCCAGCATACATCAAAGGTCAGTGCTGCTATCTTCTTGTCTGTCTTCACTGCACTAGTTAAAACCGCACTGTTTCCAGATCCCACTCCGATTCCAAAACGCCACATTCCTGCTGCCAGAAGAATTCCGCCAAGCATCAGCACCCCCAGCCCCCGGAAATAATGGATGGTTTCTTCCATGTTTTCTTCATTCCATCTCTTCTTTTACTATATGCTATGCAAACCGCTATTTGATATGCAAGTTATCGCGGCATCTACGTTGTACGTCGCGGAGCGTTTTTTACAGGAAAGCAATTTTCTGTAAAAGAAAAAGGCAGCCCCTTTTTCTGGAACTGCCCTTCGTTATCCTTAGAATTTATTTATCTCTGTTTTTTTTCTTTTTTCCTGCCATGGTCACTGCCACGATGCAGATCACAACAGCGGAAACTGCCAGCAGAAGGAGGAACGGAAGAATCTGTGTGTTATCTCCGGTCTTTACAACGGTCGTGCTGGTGCTGCCTCCTGCGGTTCCATTTGCTCCATTGGTCTCACCGCCGGTGCCGCCCTCTGCAACGGTAAACTGCATTTCCTTTACGTCGTACTCGCCGCTGGACTGCCATGCGCCATCAGAATAGGTCTGCTTCTGGAAATTTACCCGCAGAGTAAAGGTGCCTGCGTTGGCCATCTGGAAAGTGACAGAATACGGTGCCTGACTTCCAAAGGAATTTTCTGTTTTTCCAATCACCCAGCTGGTGGGAACGAAACGGACATCTCCCTGAATGGGATCCAGATTGCTCATGCCGGCTCCCCCTGCCTCCAGGGTAATGTTCTTCCGGATGCCATAGGTTACACTGCTGCTGATGCCGGAAATGGTATTGTCTGATGCATTTCCAACAATATTCAAACGCTCCAAAACTTCTGTCTGGGTGTCTCCGCAACGGGTACAACTGCGCTGTCTCTCACCTTTGCTGCTAATGGTGGGCTGTACCGTGATGGTCCATTCCCCATAGCTGTGACCAAGGGCTTCCCCTTCGGTTTCGCCGCAGCGGCTGCAGGTCTTCGGTGCTGTACAAGTGGCTTCGGTCCAGTCGTGGCCAAGAGCCTCTCCTTTTGTCTTGCCGCAGCGCTTACAGGTCTTCGGCTCCGTACAGGTAGCCTCTGTCCAGTCGTGGCCAAGCTTCTTGCCCTCGGTCTCACCGCAGCGGCTACAGGTCTTCGGTGCTGTACAGGTAGCCTCTGTCCATTCATGGCCAAGCGCTTTTCCTTCTGTCTTGCCGCAGCGCTCACAGGTCTTTGGCTCCGTACAGGTAGCCTCTGCCCATTTGTGTCCTAAGGGTTCTCCGAACTTTTTACCGCAGATCTTGCAGTATGCTTTCTCAGTACAGGTCGCAGCCACACGTTCATGTTCGCACACGGCTTTGGTTGTGGCAGTTCCGGTATAGCCCTGATATTCTGCAGTTACTTTGAATTTGCCTTCTCCAGTAACGGTCAGAAGGCCGCTCTTATCAATGGATACACAACCATTGTCTGAAGATACGGAGAAAGATACACCGCTGTTTAACTGCTGGTCATTAAAATAAGCAGTTACCTGATAGGTGTTTCCTACCAGAACTTTGTTGGAAAGCTCCAGGCGGAGTTCTCCTTCCAAAGTCGGCTCAGTTGTGGGAACAGTCTCTGGTTCGGTTTCTGTCTTTGTCTCGGATTCAGTTTCTTTTTCAGATGCAGCTGTGGTCTCCGGCTGAACAGTCATTCCATTCTGTGCACTCGTCTGAGACTGAATCACTTCGCTCTCCTGTGCAGCAGTTTCTGTCTGTACGGTTTCCGCTGTCTCTGGCTGAGTTTCTGTCTGGGAAGGAGCTGTATTTCCATTCCAGTTGGCAGAGGTCTCTGTCTGCACTTCGAACTGTTCCCCCTCTGCCGGTGCAGCAGGTTCAGTAAATGCTTCCGTAGCCGGCTCTGTCACCGGTTCCGTAACGGCTTCCGTCACTGTCTCAGTAGCTGGCTCTGTGGCTGCTTCGGTAGCTGCTTCTGTAACGGGCTCCGTCACTGCCTCGGTAACCGATTCCGTTGCAGGTTCTGTCACCTGCTCGGTAATAGGCTCGGTGGCCGGTTCGGTCACAAGTTCAGTAGCTGGCTCTGTCACCGGTTCCGTCACAAGCTCTGTGAGAGCTTCGGTATCTGCCTCTGTCTCAGGCTCTGCTGAGACAAGATCCAGCTTGTAGCTTGGCAGCTTCACACCCTCTGCCAGTTCATAGGAATCATCAAAATCCGGCAGGAACAGATAGGTTCCCGGCTCCAGATCTTCGCTGTAATCTTTCTTGTCCTTCTCAATCTCCGCCAAAAGGTCTTCTTCAGATTTTGTCTCATCTTCCTCTGTCAAAAGCTTTACCTGCCATTTTTTCACAGGCACCTGAAACTCTTCTTCCTGAGTTTCTTCTTCATCTGCATGATGGCCGTAAGCTTTGAGTTCTTTGGGAAGCAAAAGCTCTTCTTCCTTTGTTCCCTGTGTGATGCTGTCAAACTCCAGCTTTTCCAGATCCTCAAACCTGGTAATCACCGTCTTTGGCCCTTCTTCTGCAAAAGCGGCAGCTCCAGGAAACAGGGATAAGGCAGTCACCACTGACAAAAGAAACGGCAGAATTCTGTTTCGAAAAATTTCTTTCATGTTAGACACCCCTTTTTATCGTGGATATTTCTTTTTCTTCATTTTTATTCTAACATGTTTCTTTTCGAAACACTACTTAAGATTTCTTAATTAATTGTGATGAATGTGGTATGCGGCAGTTACTCTTTTTCTTTCTTCTCCAGAATGTTGACCTTTTCACGTACAATAAACTGGGGGGTGCTGTTCAGGTTTAAAATGGCCTTTCCTATATATTCTCCCATAATGCCCAGCATCAGGAAGGTAACACCGAAAAACAGAAACAGAACACACATCAGGGATGCCCATCCAACGGGAATGCCTGGGTTTAACAGCTTCCGTACAAAGACAGCCACAGCTCCCACTACACCGCCGGCTGCACAGATTCCCCCAAGAAGTGTGGCAAGCCGCAAAGGCACTACGGTGTAGTTTAGGCAGGACAGCCACAGAGCCAGAAGTTTCTTGAAGGTATAATTAGATTTTCCTTCTTCTCTGGCAAAATGCTCAATCTCCACATTAGCGATATTGCTGGTAGTCCGGTAAAACAGCACCTGCAGATACAGATTGTAATTCTTATATTGAACGATCTCATCCCGGACAAATTTCTGGCAGATCCAAAAATTGCTGGCCTGGATTCCTTTTGGGCGTTTGATCATATGCCAGGTAAGGAAGCTTGCTATTTTACTAGTCAGTTTCTTGAAAAAGCCAAATTTTGTCTCTCCGAAATGGCCGAATACCAGATCATATCCTTCTTCAATCTTTCCAATCAGTTTTGGAATCTGTGATGGATGGGTCTGCAAATCGTCATCCATTCCAATGATGTAGTCACCTTCTGCGTAATTCAGCCCTGCCATAATGGCATTGTGCTGCCCGAAATTCCGGCTTAAATTGATTCCCTTTACAAAAGGATATTTGCCGCAAAGCTCTTTAATGGATGCAAATGTGCCATCTTTGGAATAATCATTCACCAGTACAAATTCACATTCATATCCCGGAAGCTTTTTAAACTCTTCTACCGTAAGTTCTACGGTCTTTTTGATGCTGTGTTCGCTGTTGTAACACGGTATTACAATTGATACCAACATGTTGTTTCCTCGTTTCTATCTCTTTTCCTTTTGTCCGGATCACCGAATCTCATACCGGATTCCTCTAAGAACCTGATTCATCTTTTCTCTGCAGACTTCTACAGAACTGCCTTTAACAATCATCAGTCCTAACCGGTCTCTTCCGATCTGGTAAACCCGCACCGGATCTGACGGATGAACATTCAAATCAATGGACACATCCGCATCTTCTGCCTCTTTTGGCAGTTCTATTTTTTCCAGAATTCCGTTCTTTGGCGCCGTCAGCATTCTGGAAATGCTGGGATGTCCTTTGCCATTTTCCAGATGAAAGGCACTCTTCGTCTCTTCCCCCATTGCCTGGCGGCACAAAATTTCATAATAATTCAGTCCATAGTAAATGCCTACGGTGTCCGAAAGTCCGGAAGCACCAGCCCGGCCATTGATTTCAATGACATAGATCTTTCCGTCTTTTAAGACCAGATCACAGTTAAAGGGGGTATTTCTGGCACCGGCGCCTGTCAATGCAGCCGTCAGGGTCTGTTCTGCTTCTTTTTGTATATCTTCTGTAAAGGGTGCAAAATGTCCGATGGAAGTGGGAATCGTACTCTGATAGTACAAATCTGTTCCATAAGGAAGGCAGAACTCCAGCTTTCCATCAGTGAGCAGTCCCTCTGCCCCAAACATCAGCCCCTCTAAAAATTCTTCCACCAGGCAGTACTCACTGGAGGTATTTTCCATGGCTCCTGCAAATGCCGCCAAAGCTTCCTCTTTGGTATCACACCGGTAAACCCCTCTGCTGCCCATCAGGTCCACTGCTTTGACTACTACTGGAAATACAAGCTTTTCAAGCGCTGCCAGCAGCTCTTCTTCTGTCCGTATCTGAAATGCTTTTGCGCAGGGCACCCCTGCTTTTTCAAATGCAAGTTTGCTGAAATATTTATTGGAAAAGGTACAGGCTGCCTCATAGGAAATTCCCCGAAGTCCCAGTTCATCACACACTTTGCCTATGGCGCGGATACCGGTATCCATTCCGCAGGTGGTGATTCCGTCAATGTTCAGTTCTTTCGCTTTCGCAAGAACCTCTTCCGGCTTGGAAATATCTGCATAGCAGCACTGATCTGCATAAGCAAATCCCGGATATTCTCCCGGAATGCTGGCCACGATGGCTTCATATCCCAGACGCCTGGCTGCCAAAATCAGCGGCACCTGAGACGCTCCTGCCCCTAAAATCATTAATTTTTTCATACTGTACACTCCATGTAAAGGCAGGAAAACTGCCCGAAATTCGTTCCTGCCCATTATAGCATTCTCAAGTCAAAATCTCAATGTTTTCTTTTTCCGCCATCTATGGTATGATACAAAGGTACCAGAGTCAAAAGCATGAAACCATAATGTACTTGATCCTGACATCACAGTAAAAAACAATGTTTCAGTATACAATCAGAAAGGAATTACCTATGAAAAAAATCGCAATCCTGCAGTCTAATTACATCCCCTGGAAAGGATATTTTGACCTGATCAATCTGGTGGACGAATTTATTTTATATGACGACATGCAGTATACCCGCCGTGACTGGCGCAACCGCAATAAAATCAAAACTCCCTCCGGCCTGCAGTGGCTTTCCATCACGGTGATTAACAAAGGAAAATTCTATCAGAAAATCAACGAAACTGAAGTTATGGATCACGACTGGTGCCACGACCACTGGAGATCCATCTCTTTGAATTACTGCAAGGCTCCTTTCTTTAAGGAATATGAGGACCGCATCCGCAGCATCTACGAAGCCTGCGAAAAAGAAACCCACTTAAGTCAGATCAACTACCGTTTTCTGACAGAACTATGCGATATTCTTGGCATTCATACCAAAATCACCTGGTCTTCAGACTATACCTTAAGCGAGGGAAAAACGGAGCGTCTGGTGAATTTGTGCCTTTCTGCAGGCGGCGATGCTTATCTTTCCGGCCCTGCTGCCAAAGATTATATTGTGGATCAGTGCTTCACTGACGCCAACGTGAAACTGGCTTATATGGATTACAGCGGCTATCCGGAATATCCCCAGTCTTTCGGTGCTTTTGAGCATGGGGTTTCGGTACTGGATCTGATCTTCCACACCGGTCCGGACGCCCACCGCTATATGAAGAGCTTCCCAGATTCCATTCATCCCGGAGGTGACCTTTTCCAATGAAACGACCTGCCGTAAACGGAAAAGTTTTTCTGGCATTGCAGCTTTCTCTGCTGTTTTCCTCTTTAAGCGGCGTGGCTTCTAAAATGGCCGCCAGACAGACGTTTCTCTCTCTGCCATTTTGCTTTTATTATGGGCTGGTTCTTCTGATTATGGTAGGCTATGCCTTTGTCTGGCAGCAGATTCTCCACTATCTGCCGCTGACCTTTGCCTATGCAAACAAAGGAGTCTCCTTAGTTTGGGGCATGATCTGGGGCGCACTCTTTTTTCAGGAAAAAATCACCTGGAATATGATCCTTGGGGCGGCAGTCATATTCTTTGGCATTTATCTGGTGGTGACCAGCAATGAATGATTCCATGACGTTTTCCGTTCTGCTCCTGCTTTTTTCAGTGTTTATTTCCGCCGTGTCCCAGATTCTTCTGAAAAAAGCAGCTGAGAAGCACTATCCAACCAAGCTCAAGGAATATTTAAATCCGTGGGTAATTACCGCATACAGCATTTTTCTGGTTTCCACGATCCTGACCATGCTGGCTCTGCGCACGGTGCCCCTTTCCATGCAGCCGATTCTGGAATCTACCAGCTACATTTATGTCTCTGTGATGGGATATTTTCTGTTAAAAGAACAGTTTACCCGGAAAAAAGCAGCTGGAATTGCTGTGATTTTACTTGGCATTTTCATTTATTCCCTGAAATTCTGATGGGCTGCAATTCATGCAAAAAAGATACTGCAAATCTCCTTTTGGGGAAATGCAGTATCTTTTTTTCGTTGCTTATACAATACCATACGAATTACTCCCTGCTGCACACAGCACTGGTATCGTTAAATCAGGAAATCCTTCAAACGTTTGCTTCTGGAAGGATGACGCAGTTTGCGCAGCGCTTTCGCCTCGATCTGGCGAATACGCTCACGGGTAACGTTAAATTCCTTTCCTACTTCTTCCAGGGTTCTTGCCCGTCCATCTTCCAGTCCAAAACGCAGGCGTACTACCTGGCGCTCACGGTCTGTCAAAGATTCCAGCGCAGTACTCAGTTCTGCACGAAGCATGGAAAATGCTGCAGAATCCGCTGGTGAAAGTGCAGAATCATCTTCGATGAAATCGCCTAAATGGCTGTCATCTTCCTCACCAATGGGGGTATCCAGAGAAACCGGATCTCTGGAAATCTTCAGCACTTCGCGTACACGTGCCACCGGCACATTCAGCCGCTCTGCCACTTCTTCCGGGGTCGGTTCCCGTCCCAGCTCCTGCAGCAGGGTTCTGGTCATACGCAGAGTCTTGTTGATCGTCTCCACCATATGTACCGGCACACGGATGGTTCTTCCTGTATCTGCGATTCCTCTGGTAATGGCCTGACGAATCCACCAGGTCGCATAGGTACTGAACTTGTAGCCCTTGGAATAGTCAAACTTGTCCACTGCCTTCATCAGTCCCATGTTTCCTTCCTGGATCAGATCCAGAAACGGCATACCACGGCCTACATATTTCTTTGCAATGCTGACTACCAGACGCAGGTTTGCCTCTGTCAGCTTCTTTTTCGCTTCTTCGTCTCCCTGCTCCACTCTCTTTGCCAGCTCAATCTCTTCTTCTGTACTTAAAAGGGGAACATTTCCGATCTCTTTCAGATACATACGTACCGGGTCTTCTGTGCTGACACCCTCCAGTACGTCTACATCATCAATGATCTCCACTTCATCTTCATCATCCAGAATGATGTCATCTTCGCTGTCTAACAGCAGATCATCCTGTTTGCTGCCGTCCACACTGGTATTCATAATATCAATGTGAAGCTTATCCAGATATTCCAGAACCAGATCCAGCTTGTCTTCAGACAGTTCCAGCCCACGGAATGCATCGTTTATCTCACTGTATTCCAGAACATTTTTCTTGCTTTTTGCCAGGTCAACCAGTCCCAGCAGCGCTTTTGTAAACTGTTCCTGCTGTAAATCATCCATAATTTTATTCTCCTCGCCAACACGTTCTTACGGATACCATACCATTTTTGACATTCCCTGTCAACTTTCCCGGCTGTTTTTCCGGAAAATGGAAAAACCTCTTTATCCTTGAAGTGCCGGAACACCCCGCATAATAATCCGCGGACCGCCTTTATGTTCAATATAATCCCTGGTGATAATTACCTCACCGATGTTGTCATCTTTGGGAATCTCATACATGATATCCAGCATAAATTCCTCAATAATCGCACGAAGTGCTCTGGCACCTGTTTTTTTCTCCAGTGCCTTCGCCGCAATGCTCTTTAATGCATCTTCTTCAAATTCCAGCTGAACTTCATCCATGGCCAAAAGTTTCTGATACTGTTTCAAAATGGCATTTTTCGGCTCTTTCAGGATCTTCACCAGCATCTCCTGTGTCAGTCCCTGCAGGGTAAAAATCACCGGAAGTCTTCCTATAAACTCCGGGATCATTCCGAATGCACGGATATCGTCCAGGGTGACTTTCTCCAGAATTGCCGGATCTTCATCATACTTATCCTTCAGATCTGCCTGAAATCCGATGGATGCCTGTTTGTTTAACCGTTCCTTGATGATATCTTCCAGTCCTGGGAACGCTCCTCCGCAGATAAAAAGAATATTTTTGGTATTTACCGTTGCCATAGGCACCATAGCATTTTTGCTGGTAGCCCCTACCGGCACTTCCACTTCACTGCCCTCTAAGAGTTTTAACATTCCCTGCTGAACCGATTCACCGCTGACATCCCGCTGGTTTGTGTTTTTCTTCTTAGCGATCTTGTCAATCTCGTCAATAAACACAATTCCCCGTTCTGCCTTTTCCACATCATTGTCCGCTGCTGCAAGAAGCTTGGAAATCACACTCTCGATATCATCTCCAATATAACCTGCTTCTGTCAGGGACGTTGCATCTGCAATGGCCAGGGGCACATCCAGAAGCTTTGCCAGAGTCTTTACCAGATAGGTCTTTCCACATCCGGTAGGCCCAATCATCAGCATATTGGACTTCTCAATCTCCACATCACCGTCCGGGTCGCCTGCCACACGCTTATAGTGGTTGTATACCGCTACAGAAATTACTTTTTTGGCATGATCCTGTCCAATGATGAAATCATCCAGTCCTGCTTTGATCTTATGGGGTGCCGGGATTGACTTTATATCAAAGGCCTTTTTCGGCTCTTTCTCTGGCTGTTTCTTTTTTACTTTCTGTTTCTGGGGGATGGGATTCATAAGATCTCCAAGATTGATCATACTGATATTGGGCATGTTTGACAAATCTCCATAAGGAAATCCCCCATTGTTCATACTGTCAAAAGCTTTCTGCATACATTCACTGCATACACATATATGATTTGGAAGATGTACCAGCTTTCCGGCAGCACTCTCCGGCCGGCGGCACATAAAGCACACTTCTTCGAAACCGTTGGTCTCTTGTTCCTCCTGAGTGTTGCCATCCACAGGAGTCAGTGTGTCCGTATTTTTCTCATCTGACATAAATTTACCTCTTTTCGCAAAATAACCTATGGTCTGATTATATCCGAAAACCCCGCCGCACACAAGTGAATATTTTCTAAACAGCCTCTGCCTGCCCGCAAAAAAGAAAAGCGGAAGAAGCTCCGGGGTGTCTGCCCCGGAGCTTAATTCTCCTGCTTCTATTTTCTTTTGTTTTGTCTATTTTTATTCGTGTTCCTTTAGTTGAACAGATCCGGGAACATCTGGGAGAACGGGCTTACACTGTCGCTGTTTCCGTCATTGTTTCCATTGCCGTTTCCGCCGTTATTTCCATTATTTCCGTTTCCATTATCGATGCCGCCGTTGTTCTGGCTACTCTGACCGTTCTGGTTTGCCACTGCTTCATTACGGCTTCCAAGAGTCAGGGTCACTTCTTTTTCTTCATAAGCACCGTTGTCATTCTTGGATTCTACAGTCAGGGTCACTTCTTCACCTGCACGGTAATACTCCATTCTGTCAAACAGTTCGCTTCTGGAAGAAATGGTCACACCGTCAATCTTGGTAATGATATCACCGGTAACAATGCCTGCTTCCTCAGCTGCGGAGCCTTTCTGCACTTCGTATACATAAGCACCTGCCGGTACGCCGTAAAGCTGTTTTGCTTCATCGGAAATGTCATACGGAGTGATGCCCATGAAGCCCTGATCTTCGGAATCGGTCACTTTTGTACGAGTCGTTACATTTTTCAGATTGTCAAGGATCGGTTTCACGTCTTCTGTGGGGATGGCATAACCCATACCTTCTACACCAGATGCGGAAGCTTTTGCAGAATTGATACCGATAACTTCACCGTTCATGTTCAGCAGAGCGCCACCGCTGTTTCCTGCATTAATAGCTGCATCTGTCTGGATCATGGAGTTGGTCACGCCTTCAACTGTGATTTCACGGTTTAAAGCACTTACATAGCCGCTGGTAACGGACTGTCCGTAGCCCAGTGCATTTCCGATGGCAACAACCTGCTCACCTAATTTTACCTTTGTAGAATCACCAATGCTGGCAATACGGATCTGGCTCTTCACATCATCCGGAATATCTGCCAGTTTTACGGCTACAACTGCGATATCGTGTGCGGAATCGGTTCCTTTTACCAGTCCCTCTACCACTGCATCGTCTTTATGATCATCATCCAGGTCTGCGGAGAAGCATACAGACAGGGTATCTGCATTTTCAATTACGTGGTTGTTGGTGACAACCAGAAGCTCATCTTCATTTTCATCAAAGATAACGCCGGTGCCGGCTCCTTCAAACTGCTGGTCATAAGTCTGACCTGAGAAATAGGACTGCACTTCTTCTACGCCGGTGGTAGTGATAGCTACCATGAACGGCATGGAATTTTCTGCCACATCCGCAACGGTGTTTCCACTAGCTGCAGAACCATCTGCATCACTCATGGTCTCTGCCGTCTGTACTTCATCAGCTGCAGCGTCTGCTGCAGTTGATGTCTCAGAAGAGGTTTCTGTCTCTTCCTGGGAAACATTTACGAAATCTCCGGAATTACCAGATTTCTTGTCATTCACGGTACCGGCCTGTTCGATCTGAGAACCGCTTGACTGGGAAGCGGCCTCAACCCGGTTAGCCATGTTTCCGCTCATCTGAAGTCCTGCTCCTGCAATGACACCTACCATCAGTGCAACTGCTGCTGCAATTCCAGTGCATTTTGCAGAAGACATTTTTTTCTTCTTATGATCCTGGGGCTGCTTGGGAGCTTCTTTGTGGTACTCGTAATGACCAATTTCCTGTTCGTTCTGTGTATTGGTTTCTTCATGGAATTCATCATGATTTTTATTGTTATCAAACATCTTGCTTACCTCCTGCATTGCTTGTTTGTTTTATTTATCTTTTATGCTTTCGAGTTTATCAGTCAATTGTGTTCAATTTGTGATAAATCTTTTAAGAATGTTTGAAACAATTTCATATTTCCGACGATTTCTGCCAATACGCCTTGTTCATGGACAGGCTTTTTACCATCCACATAGGAAGCTTCTGGTAGCGTTTTCCAAGGAAATATCCCAGATATTTAAAGCCGCTCTGGAAAAACAGTTCCACAATGAGCCAGGGCTTTCCCTTGGAAATCAACCACGCAGCTGTCTTTTTTACCAGGCGGATGCCCTCACTTTCGGATTTGACCTTTCCAAAAATCTCCGGATGCTCTGCCTGGGACACTGCCAGATCAAAGTTTCGGTGCATCTGCTCGATGCAGCTGTAATTATGGGAATGAATGACCTTGGCATCTGCCTGGTAGGCAATCCATCCGCCTTCCAAAATCACATGCCCTGCAAAAATCATGTCTTCATTAAAAATGGTCTTCTTTTCAAAACCGCCAAGCTCTAAATATTTGTCCCTCCGGTACATGGCGCAGACATTAGAGCAGAAAAAGGTCTTGATTCCAAGCTTTGGAAGGTCTTTGGCGGATTTCACACTGCTGGTGTCCGGATAATTAAAGCTTCTGGTATACCGCTCCAGGAAATGGCAGTCTTCTCTTGGAATCTGTCTTCCGTAGGCTGCCCACACATGTTCATCTTCAAATGCCGAAGCAAGCGCTCCTGCTGCCAGCTCATCTGCCGGAACTGCATCCTGGGTCAGAAACCAAATCAGATCTGCAGTACACATCCTAGCTGCCCGGTCTCTGGTGCCGCCATGGTCAAACTCTGCTTTTTTTAAATGAATTACCTGGACTTTGGGATTTCCCTGGTACTTTTCTTCGGGGAAATACTGCTGCTCCGTGTTCATCACCAGTATTTTTTGAATAGGATAGCGGGAAGCCAGCAGGCTTTTCATCAACCTGTCAAAGGTTTCTCCCGGTTTGTAGGATGGAATGACCACATCCATGGTTTTCTGGCTCATGATCACTGTACTCCTGTTGCCCAGACAATTTCATCGCTGATGTTCTGAACCGTGGAAGACGGCGTATATCCGTCTGTACCAAACATCCAGGCATGAAGCTGGGATACATTAGCTGCTAAGTTTACCGGAATCACCACGTCAGAACCGCCTACCACTCCGGTGGTCTTATCAAAGGGGAATCCGGTGGACTCGCCCATGGAATAAGAGGCAATGTCCTTTGCCAGATTCAAAATATCCAGTACATTTAAGTTGGTAGAAATTTCTCCAAATACTGTATCAATGATGCTGTTTAATGTGAGCAGGTCCATGGAGCCAGCTTTTTCAAAAATCTTGTTGATTACCGTCCGCTGACGTTCTGTCCGCTTATAGTCATCTCCTGTTGTATAACGGATCCGGCAGTAAGACAGCGCCTGCAGGCCGTTTAACGTCTGAAGCCCCGGTCCTGTCACCGGCACAATCTCTTTTCCGGTCACCAGGGAACCTTCTTCCTGGTAGCCATTGATCAGATCCACTTCATCCTCTGCCACGTCGATCTCCACGCCGCCGATCTTGTCCACCACGTCTGCCACGATGTTGAAATCCACCGTCACATACTTGTCAATGTCCAGATCCAGGTTTTTATTGAGCATGTTCATAGATCTAGCCGGGCCGCCAAAATAATAGCACTCTGTAGCTTTCCGGTATTCTCCGTTGGTGTTGTCCAGATAGGTATCCCGGTAGACAGACACCAGCTTGATCTCTTTTGTCTTGTGGTTGATGCTGGCCACAATGATGGTATCGCTGTGAGCCTCGCTGTCCAGCCTTCCCTCTCTGGAATCCACACCGTACAGCGCAATATTCGTATAATTTTTCAATACTTTCTGTTCAGAAGCATCAATTTCTTCATTCACCGCAATATCGCTTTTGGGAATGGAAACACTCTGCAGCTTGGCAAATTTGAACCATACAAACAGCACCACTGCCAGGATCAAAAGAACGATGATTTCCACCACAAACATGATGATCCGCTTAGATTTGCGCTTTTTCTTTTTCAAATGACGTTTTGCCGGTTCATAATCCGGGTCGTATTCCTGCTTAGGGCTTTCGGGAGCTTTCTGCGACATTTCCATGTGCGGCTGTCCCTGGCCCTCCTCCGGCCGTTTTCCAAAATAGGTTTTTCCCATATCTGCTCCTTTCCATTCCAGATGCTGTGGTTAGTGTACTGCATCATCCACTTTCCGTATAATAACATGATGCAGGGTCAAAAGCCTGAAACCACGATGTGCTTGCACAGGAGTGGTTTTAAGGCTTAGTGACCCGCCCGATATGAGCATAAAAGTGGAGCGTCAGCTTCACGATATGCGAATATTGGGCAGGATTGTGGGGTGCTGTGTGCCAGTGGCACACGTTTAGCACCGACCGTAGTGAATACGAAGATACGAAGTACGGAACAATCCGTAAGGCATCTTTCGACCTCAACATCATAACACCGAATGAATTTTTATTCTGCAAGGCGGAGAAATGAAGCGATGCAGTGACATCGTCGATTGACAGCAACGCAGCAGAGGAAAATTCAGGTAAGTTATTATGCGAAATGTGAGTGAGACAGTACACTAATATGCGTTTTTGTTGATAAATCCCTTGAAAAAGGTCATCAGAATAATCTTCAAGTCCATGCCCATGGTCCAATTTTCAATATAGTACAGATCACAGTCAATTCGTTTCCGGATGGATGTATCCCCCCGGAATCCATTTACCTGTGCCCAGCCGGTCATGCCGGGACGCACCTGGTGTTTCACCATGTATCTTGGAATCTCTTCCCGGAATTTCTCCACAAACTGCGGACGCTCCGGACGCGGTCCCACCAGGCTCATATCTCCCTTTAAGACATTGAACAACTGGGGAAGCTCATCAATGCTGGTACGCCGCATAAACTTTCCTACCAGGGTCACCCTGGGATCATTTTTCACTGTCCAGCAGGTCTTTTCTCTGCTCTCCTCCTGCACTTCCATGGAACGGAACTTATACATATAAAAAGGCTTGTTGTGCAGGCCTACACGCTCCTGCTTGTAAATCAGCGGACCCTTGGAAGTGGTTTTTACTAAAATAGCTGCAATCAGCATAACCGGAGAAAATACCACCACAGCCACCAGCCCGCCTAGAACATCCACTGCACGCTTCATACTCTGGTTAAAGGGATTGCTTAATGGCACATGACGGATGTTGATCACCGGAAGCCCCATCAGGTCTTCCGTGTAGGGTTTTGTAGGAATGATGTTATTATAATCGGGAATAAACTTTGTATGCACGCCAGACTTTTCGCACATCGCTACAATGTGCTCCAGCTTATAATACTCGCTCAGTCCCAAAGTAATGGCAATCTCATCTAAGGTATCAAAAGGAAGGATCACGTTTAAGTTGTCAATCCGTCCGATAACCTTAACGCCTTTATAAACGGTTCCCCGCTCCACATTATCATCCAAAATGCCCCGCACCCGATATCCCCATTCTGGATTGGCATCGATCCGGTCAATGTACTCCTCTGCGGCCCGGCTGTATCCTACCAGCACCATCTGCCGGACATTAATCCCACGTTTCCACAGGCGGATTAAAGCCATGCGCACAAGATTGCGCACAATAGAATCCAGCACAATGTTCAGGCCATAAAAAATAAACATCAGGTTTCGTGAGAAGTTTAAAATAGGATCCTTAATCAGGAAAAACACTGCCAGCGCCACCAGAATCATAATGGTGTTGGCCTTGATAATGTTGCCAATCTCCAGCCTGCGGCCTTCTACCCGCTTGGATGTATAAAGGTTAAATGCATAATAAAGAAACAAAAGCCCTGGGATCAAAAACAGCAGTACCGCTGCATAGACCTCAAAGGGCAGCCTTCCGATATTTTCATCTACTACCAGCTCAAACTGAATCCACCATGCAAGAAGGTAGGATACTACAATCACAACGACATCCAGAAAAAGCTGGATACGGCTTATCTGCTTCTGACTATCTTCCATATTTTTCCACATTTTTCCCGGCTGACCGGAAAAATTTCCTTTTATCGTTCTTTTTTTTCATCATACATGAATTTCTTTCAAAGAGCAACTTAAAATTTTCTGAAGTTAAGCTGAAAACCGCCGTATGGTATTCACCCACAGCTCCCATTGGATCTGGCAGTAATGTCCCAGATTTTTCCAGCGAAACGGATATTTTTTCCCCTCTCCAGAAAGTTCTGCTCCCAGTTTTAATCCTGTCCAGTATTCTTTTCCATATCCCTTGGAAGTGAAAAAAACGGTTTTTACCAGTATGCCCAGAAACAACAGGGGCGCATTCAGAATGATCTGCCCCAAAGGCATATTTTTATAGATCATATACAGATTGTTTCTTGCAGAATAGCGGACTTTGAATTCATTGTACCTGGAACCTGTGGTTCCGCTTCCTACATGGTAAACCACGGCCTTTGGCTCATAGCGGTTCTCATACCCTTCGATTCTCGCCCGGTATCCCAAGTCAATGTCTTCCAAATAGGCAAAATGTTTTTCATCCAGAAGGCCTAACTCCACCATTTCTTTTCTCCGGTAAATGGCCGCTCCGGCGCAGGAAGCAAAAATTTTTCCGGGTTTCCGGTAATCTTCCACCGGCTTGTCTTTTCCTCTGGCAAAGGCCCACCCAAGGGCGCAGAAAAAATCTCCTGCGTCATCGGTTTTCGACGGATCTGCCATTTTGTACATATGAGAAGCGCAGGAAAAGCAGGACGCATGGGCATCCATGGTATTCACCAGTTCCCGGATAAAATCCGGCATTGCTTTGGTATCATTGTTCAAAAGGATCACATACTCTGCCCTGGAAAGCTTCACGCCCTCGTTGACCGCCCTGCAGAAGCCATAATTTTCAGAAAGCTGCAGCACTCGCGCCTCCGGATAGCAGGCCTTTAAAAACTCCAGGCTGTCATCTGTAGAACCATTGTCCACAAAAATCAACTCAAAGTCCTGGAAGGTCTGTCCTTTTAACGCCTTCATGCAGTCTTTCAGATAAATTTTTCCATTGTAGTTTGGTATTACCACCGAAACTCGGCACATCTATTTTGTCTCCTCTTTCCGTCCATTTTTTGCTTCCGTCTGGGTGTCCGTTTCCATTTCTCACTTTCTCGGCCTGATGGAATAATTGCAGTCTTTTAGTGAAAAATTCCGATTGTAATAAGGATCTCCCCTTTTCAGAATGTCCAGCCAGTGGCAGCGCATGTATTCAATCTCACTTTGGAAGCGTCTCTGTTTTTCCGGAGAATCTTCCAGTCCCCTGGTCTTGGACTCATAGTGGTAAAGCTCTGCATACGGATTGTACACTACAAGGTAGCCAGCCCTGCGTACTTTCAGGCAGAAATCCACATCATTAAAGGCCACTGCAAGGGATTCTTCAAATCCGCCTGCCGCCTCAAAAGCTTCTCGTTTTACCATCATGCAGGCTGCTGTCACCGCACTTAAATCCTGCACCAGTGCTGCTTTGTGCATATAGCCGGTGCGTTTACGGTTCATGCCCACAAACAGGCTGCCTGCACAGCCGCCCATGCCCACAATGATGCCCGCGTGCTGGATGGTATCGTCTGGGAAATACAGCCGCACTCCCACAATTCCTGTTCCGGGCCTCTGGCAGTAGCCCAGCATTTCTTCAATCCAGGAAGGGGTGATCACGGTAATGTCATTGTTTAAGCAGATCACATAGTCTCCCTTTGCATACTGGAAGCCAAAATTGTTGATCTTGGAATAATTAAACGGCTCCTTCCAGGTAACGACGCGGATGCCGTCCTTTCCGTCAATCTCTTTGTAATATTCAAAGATTTCTGATGTCTGGCTGTTGTTTTCCACAATCACAATCTCATAGCTGGGATAGGTGGTCTTTTCTTTGATGGATTCCAGGCAGGCTTTCAGGGTGTCTTTCTCATCCTTGTTGGGAATCACAATGGACACCAGAGGCGTACCCTGCACAGGATAGCTGACCCGGTAAAATCCGAAATCTTTTGTCTGCGAAACTTCTGCCTCAAGTCCTAAGCGTTTTAAATGCTCTGAAATGGCCTTCTGCCCCGCCTGATAGGCATACAGTTTGCTTGCTGGATTGTCTGCTGTGGAAGCTTTGTGGATTCTCCAGTGATAGAGCACCTTTGGAATATGGACAATCCGGTCTGTCCGCTCCGTGATCCGAAGCAGAAAATCGTGATCCTGGGCTCCGTCAAATTCTTTCCGCAGGCCTCCCACCCTGTCTGCCAGCTCTTTTTTCACCACTACCAGATGGCAGATATAGTTGTTGGCACACAAAAGATCCGGATTGTAGTCCGGTTTGAAATGGGGCTGGAAATACTCAGAAAGATCCGCCCGCACTTTATCTTCATCGGTATAAATCAGCTCTGCCTTCTGCTCCTCAATCGCCCTCGCTGCCTCATACAGAGCATCTTCTGCCAAAAGATCGTCGTGATCAAAAAATGCCAGATACTCTCCGGATGCCATGCGGATCGCCGCATTGGTGTTTCCAGAAATTCCTTCATTTTTGTCAAGAAGCTGATAACGGATTCTGGAATCCTTTGCCGCATACTGGGACACGATTTTTTCCAGAGACTCTTCTTTTCCGCTGCCGTCTGCAATGCACAGCTCCCAGTTTTCATAGGTCTGTGCCTGTACAGACTCAATCATCTGCCGCAGGTAACTTTCCGGTGTCCGGTAAGCCGGAACCAGAACGCTGATTTTCACCGGCTGCTTCCATTTCCGTTTTTTTTGATCCTGGCGTTCTTTGTCTGTCAGGAAATCTCCCTCTCTCCACTTGGCATAATCCACAGTCTGTTCTTCCATCCGCTCAGTTAAGCGGACCCAGAATTCTTTTGGGCCGTAGTGTTTCAGGTAGAGAAATCCTTTTTTCAGATTGTAAGGAGTCAGGCGTTTTGCCATCTGCAGTAATTTTTTACTCATAAAATTCCTTTATAGAAGCAGCTACATGCTCCCGGTCTTTTTCTGAAAGTTGATAGTACATGGGAAGACGCAGAAGCCGTTCACTTTCTTTGGTGGTATACCGGTCTTCTCCGTGAAATCTTCCAAATTTTCTTCCTGCCGGAGCAGAATGCAGCGGTACATAATGAAATACCGTATGTACTCCTCTTTCATGGAGGAAATCAATAAGCTTTGCTCTCTCCTCCTGGTCTTTTACTTTGATATAATACATGTGGGCATTGTGCTTTGCATACTCCGGTATAAAGGGCTGCTCAATGTATCCTTTCTCTGCCAATCCTTTTAATTCCCGGTCATAATATTCCCAGGATACCATCCGGTCTGCATTGATGGTATCTGCCACTTCCAGCTGTGCCCATAAGTAAGCCGCATTCATATCACTTGGCAGATAGGAGGAACCATAATCCACCCAGGTATATTTGTCAATCTGTCCCCGGAAAAACTTGCTTCGGTTGGTTCCTTTTTCCCGGATAATTTCAGCTTCTTCCAGCACAGAATCATCCTGGAACAGCACGGCGCCGCCCTCTCCCATGGAAAAATTCTTTGTCTCATGGAAACTATAGCATCCATAATCTCCGATGGTGCCAAGGGCTTTTCCTTTATAGCAGGCACACACACCCTGGGCAGCATCCTCCACCACTTTCAGCTTGTGCCGTCTGGCAATGTCCATGATCTCATCCATGGCACAGGAAACGCCTGCGTAATGCACCACAGCGATTGCTTTGGTTTTTTCTGTAATGGCATCTTCAATCAGTGTCTCATCAATGTTCATGGTATCCGGACGGATATCCACAAACACCAGATTTGCTCCCCTCTGTACAAATGCATCTGCAGTAGACACAAAGGTGTAAGAAGGAAGAATCACTTCATCCCCCGGACGAATATCACACAGTACCGCTGCCATTTCCAGCGCATGGGTGCAGGATGTGGTGAGAAGCACATGCTTTGCGCTGAAAGTTTCTTCCATCCATCTGGAGCATTTTTTTGTAAACATTCCATCGCCGCAGATTTTATGATTCTCTACAGCCTGTCTGATATAGTCTATCTCTTTGCCGGTAAACGGCGGTACATTAAAATCAATCATTTTCTACTCCTCTTTTTTCCAAATCTCTGGAAACCAAACCAGAAAAAATACAAAGCCCATGCACATGCAGATGCAAAAATGCCTTCTTTGAAATAGGGAACCTGGTAAACCAGCTCCAGGGTATGGGTTCCTTTTTCCATAGCGACTACGGTAAACCCGATGTTGCCCCGGATGGTTTCCTGTTCTTCTCCATCCACCTTCACACTCCAGCCCTTCTCATAGGGAATGGAAACCAGCACATAGCCGTCTGTTTCCGCTTCTGCGGTTCCTGTAAGCACCCCATAACCGGTCTCTGTCAGTCTCACCTGGCCGGTTCCTGTCTGTTTTTCCAGATCTTTTCCTTCGGAAGAACTTTCCTCTTTCTCCGTGTTTTCCAGTGCCAGACAGTTTAACAGCATATCATCAATCTGGGTAAGATTTCTTCCCCCATCGCTGTTGTAGGTATTCATAGTAAAAGTATCTTCGGAAATCACCTGGCTTTTACTGTAAAATCTGCCGGCTGACACCTCTTCTTTGCATTTGTATACATCCACATCTTCGAAAGAACACAGATATTCATACCCTTCCGGCTGCTCTCCTCTGGTCAGAAGATAGCGGACTCCCAAGAAACGGTCCAGCTTTTCATCGTCTGCCGCCTGACAGTACCGGTAGTGGTTGACATCCTGGTAAAACATCTCGGGCCGTACCATCTGGACAAACCGGCGGACATTTCCATTCTGCGTGGAATTGTAGGTACTGACACCATAATACTCCTGAGCCAATGCGGACATGCACACCACTTTTTCCATATAGGTTTTTTCCACCCGGTAAAATTCCGGGTCCTGTTCTTTGATCCACGCAATGGCGTTTAACACATTGTCATTGTAGACTTCTGCCAGATAAGCGTTGTCCCCTTTGGTATACATATCCCGTTCTGAGACGGTTCCAAGGCCTTCTAAGCACATGTCGCACACTGCAAGCATCATAATAGCACCGTACAGTTTTCTGCGCAAGGCGCTGTTTTCCTTTTTGGCAAGGTAAGATACACACACTACAGCCAGAATCCCCACCAATGCCATGCAAAAAATCAGCCGCTTCCGTTCAGGATCTCCTGTGAGAAATGCGCCGCTTCCATAAAGGGCAAGGATCAGCACCAGATTCAGGACAAGCCATGCTCTTCCTGCCTTGCCGCCTTTTAAGAAGAAGTCTCCCACCCAGGCTGTCATCAGACAGAAAAACGGCAGCAGGACAAAAGTAAACCGGCTCATGTAGCCGCTGAATGCATTGCATACAATTCCTGCAAGAGGAAAGAGAAGGATAAAGGCCACAGCCGCAGCTGCTCCCCGAAAGACCCCTTTCTGTCTTTTGGTCAGACCGGCTCTGTTTAAACAGCCAAGGAACTGACAGCCAAAAATCACTGAAATAATGGAGGTAAAAACATTGGGCGCCTCATAATAATTGGCATAGCCCCACCAGTCCGTGGACTGGACGTTCTGCAGGTTTGCGGAAAAGAACCGATACAGAAGAGTCAGGTAATAGGAAGGCTTTAAAGGGAGAAAGCCGTTTAACAGCCGTCTCCACAGAGGAAGCCCGGTCTCTGTCCGTCCACTGAGTCCGATAATGGCATACAGGGAAGGCAGCAGCACACACAGCCCCATGGCAATTCCAAGAAGCATTCCTGCGTAAATCCGGACAAGCACCCAGATCTTCTGTTTCCAGTCTCCTTCTTCATAGGCTGCGCGAAACAGTAGGTAAACTCCCACTGCCAAACAACTCATATAAGAAAAATAAGTGCTGGAAAAGACCATCAGGCATACCATCACCGGAAGGCCTGCTTTTGCCTTTCCTGCCCGGAAGGAACGCTCTGCCATCACCAGTACCAGTGGCAGGTACACACTGGCCATTCCGAACTGATAATGCTGGCCCCACACCAGAAGGAAGCCGTTCATGCCATACAGGTAGGCTCCCAGCACTTTGGATTTCTCTGAAATCTGAAACTGGGACAAAAACAGATATCCGGCTGCTCCAGCTGCCAGGATCTGAAGAATCTGGATATACACCAAATAAATCACCATATGGTCCGGCCCTTTGAAATATCCTAAAGCATACACCAGCATCAGAGCCGGATTAAACAGGTTGTATTGGAACATATTGGTTCCAAGCCCGTTGGTAAAATCCCAGAAACTGAAATCCCCGTTTTTTAAATGCTCCACAATGGAGTAATACTGCCAGATGTACTGCTGACTGGTATCTCCTCCAATATCATCAAACACAAAATAATAATTTCCAAATAGAAATTTCCAGTAAACCACAATACCCGAAAGTCCCAAAAGAGCCATCAGGCACAGCATGGAACGCATTCTTGGGCTGTCCCAAATTTTTTTCATATTAACCCCTTTTCAGTGAAAAATCCTGGCTGTCCAGTGTCAGGTTCGGATTGTAATACGGGTCGCCGTCTCTGAAAATATCCGGCCACTTCTTTTCCAGCATGGCAATTTCTCTGTGGAAGCGCTCCAGTTTTTCCGGCGTGTCTTCCAGACCTCTGGATTTGGATTCGTAGTGGTACAGCTCTGCATACGGATTGTAGACAATCAGATACCCTGCTGCCCGCAGTTTCAGGCAGAAGTCAATGTCGTTAAAGGCCACTTTCAGGTTCTCATCCAGTCCGCCAACCTCATGGAAGGCGCTTCGTTTCACCATCATGCAGGCAGCTGTCACAGCGCTGTAATCCTGGGCACAGATGATTCTGTGGCAGTAGCCGGTATTCTCCCGCTTCTGCTGCACAAAACAGTGTCCGGCAATCCCGCCAAATCCAATGACCACTCCGGCATGCTGGATGGTGTTATCCCCATAATACAGCCTTGCTCCCACTGCTCCGGTATTTTCCCGCATACAGTAGCCCAGTAGTTCTTCCAAGCAGTCTGGGTTGATCATTTCCGTATCATTGTTTAACAGCAACAGATACTCGCCTTTTGCTTCTTTTTCTCCAAAATTGTTGATGGCAGAATAATTGAATTCTCCCTTCCAGTACACCACCCTGACATTTTTCTTTGTCTGTTCCAATTCTTTGTACCAGGCAAAGGTCTTTTCATCGGTGCTGTTGTTTTCCACAATGATGTATTCATAATTTCGGTAGGTGGATTTCTCATCAATGGCATCCATACACCGTTTCAGATCGTCAATGTGGTCTTTGTTTGGGATAATAATAGAAATCAGGGGATCATACTCTCGAATGAACCGTGTCCGGTACAAGCCTAAGTACTCTCCCTTTTTCACTTCTGCTTTTATCCCGATGCGTTCATAATGGGCCGCAATGGCTCTGGCTCCCGCATCGAATGCATAGAGTTTGCTTTCCGGATTTTCCGAAGTGGAATCCTCATGACATCTCCAATGGTACAGCACTTTTGGAATGTGGACAATCTTTTCCGCCTTTTCGGTACAGCGGAAAATAAAGTCATAATCCTGGGCGCCGTCATACTCCGGACGCAGAAATCCTACTTTTTCTGCCAGTGTCCGTTTTGTCACAAACAAATGGCAGATGTAATTCACGGTGCAGAGAAGATCCGGGTTGAAATCCGGTTTCATATGAGGCTGGAAAAATTTATTTCCATCCATGGTCATCTTATCTTCATCGGAATACAGCACATCCGTTTCGGGATGTTCATTCATTGCTTTGGCACACTCAAACAGGGCGTTTGGTGTCAGCACATCGTCATGGTCTGCAAACACCAGATACTCCCCGGTGGCTGCCTGAATAGCTGCATTGGTATTTTCAGAAATCTTCAGAGGCTCCTCATGGGAAATCACCTGGATTCTGGAATCTTCTGCCTGGTATTTTTCCAGAAGTGCCGCAAGACAAGAATCCTTTCCACTGCCGTCAGACAGGCACAGCTCCCAGGAAGAATAGGTCTGGGCCTGCACAGAGCGGATCAATTCTTCCAAAAACTTCTCCGGAGTTTTGTACAGCGGTACCACAATGCTGAACACAGGCTGTTTTTCAAACACGGTTTTTCTCTGCTTTTCCAGTTCTCCAGGTCCTGGCAGATGTTTCTGAATCCATTTCTGATAATCCACCGGCTTTTCCTTGTCTGTAAAAAATTTCCGGTAAACCTTTGCTCCAAGGGCAGACAGTCCGTGGGCACGGTAATAGTCCATTCCCTTTGTCACATATTTTTCTGCGGTCTTTCTTAAAATAGCTGCTTTGGCGGTCTCCACCCGGTACACCGCCTTCCGCTCCTTTGTCTGAAACACCAGGTAAGCCAGCTTTTCCGGAATGGGACGGACTTCGATATAAAATCCGTTTTTCTCGGAAACTGGGCATTCTTTGTACATCTGGATTACATCCAGACGCCCGGTCTTCTGAATGGAGCAGGAAATTTTTTTCTTATTCCGGTCGTAGACCAAAACCTTTACCTCGTTTCGGTCTACTGCCCATCCCCGGATTTTCAGGGTGTTTTCTTTGGTATCCACCTGCTCTTCCTCAATATAATACTGAGGCTTTTTCCATTTCTTTTCCAGTTCCCGCACAGACACCTCATACCAGGTGCGCCGCTCACTTCCTGCACAGGCATAGACATACAGCCGCTTTCCAGAGGAAATCTCTTCTGGAAGTGTGACCCGGACCGTTACTTTTTCTCCGTTTATCATTTCAGATTCTGTAAAACGTTCCAGCGCGCTCTCGCTTTCCCAGGGCTCTTTCCCGGCAGGAAGCTCTGTTGTATCCAGATAGGCTTTCAGGTCATATCCTTTTGGCCAGTTTCCCTGAAGAAGATACACCTGATCGTTCTGCAGGTCGAAACGATCCCGCTTTACTTCCAGCAGCTGTGGTTTCATTCGTCTTTTCCTCCAAACAATTCCCGGAAGACTTCCGGCACTTCTTTTCTCCGTTTCAGAGAACAATCTCCATAACACAAGGTCAGATTGGGATTGTAGTAGGGATCTCCATTTTTCAGGATGTCCCTCCAGCGGTTCCGGAAGAACCGGATCTCCTTTTTAAACCGCTCTTTTTTCTCAGGGCTGTCTTCATTTCCTCTTGATATGGACTCATAATGGTACAGCTCCGTTCCAGGATCCATGACAATCAGATAGTCTTTGGACCGGATTTTCAGGCACAGATCCACGTCATTAAGCGCCACTGCCAGCTTTTCTTCAAAGCCTTTCACTTCTTCAAATACGCTGCGTTTTACCATCATGCAGGCACCGGTCACAGCACTGATGTCCTGATCTGCAATCAGTCTTCCGAAATATCCACTGTCTGTCCGGCGCATAAAGCTCTGGACGTGGCCTGCAAACCAGCCGATTCCGATGACAACGCCGCCGTGCTGTACCGTATCATCCGGATAATACAGCTTGGCTCCTACAGCTCCCACATCGTCTCTCTGGCAGTATCCCACCATTCTGGACATCCAGGACGGGGTGATCACTTCCACATCGTTGTTTAAAAACAGCAGATACTCTCCCTTTGCATAACGCACACCAAAGTTGTTGATAGCAGAATAGTTAAACTCTCTCTCCCAGGTAACTACTTTTACATTTTCGTGTTCTTTCTGAATCTTCTCATAATACGCAAAGGTCTTCGGATCGGTGCTGTTGTTTTCAATAATTACAATTTCATAATTGGGATACTCTGTCTTTTTAAAAATGGATTTCAGGCAGGTATCTAAGACCTCTGACTGGTCTTTGTTGGGAATTACCACAGATACCAGAGGCGCTCCCTTTGGCTTAAAGAAGCTGCGGAACACAATAAATACACCGGTGTATTCCACTTCCACATCATACCCCATTCTCTGGTAATGCTCTTCCAGTCCTCTTTTTGCCGCATCAATGGCATAGGACTTACTGTCCTGATTTCCCGCTGTGGACTCCCCATAAGCTCTCCAGTGATACAGAATCTTTGGAATATGGCGGATGTTTTGGGTGCGCTCACAGCAGCGCAGAATAAATTCGTGGTCCTGGGCTCCGTCAAACGCAGAACGAATCAGGCCCGCCGCTTCTGCCAAACTCCTGCGCACTGTAAAAATATGGCAGATGTAGTTGATGCTTCTTAAAAAGTCCAGATTGAAATCTGGTTTGAATCTTGGGGATGAAAAATTTTCTCCCTTTTCATCTGTCAGATCTTCGTCCGTATACACAATATCCGTGTCCGGATGCTCGTTTAAAACTTTTACAATCTCGTACAGGGCCGCAGGCTCCAGAAAATCATCGTGGTCTGCGAACAGCAGAAATTCTCCTGTGGCCATCTCAATAGCCGCATTGCTGTTTCCAGCAATTCCCAGATTCTCTTTCAGCTTCCGATAATGGATTCTCTTTTCTTTTCCATAGGAAGCTTTCAGAATGGCTCCAAGATCCTGGGTTTTGCTGGTACTTCCGTCTGCAAGGCACAGCTCCCAGTTTCCATAAGACTGGGCGCGGATGCTGTCTACCAGGGCTTTTAAAAATCCTGGTCTTGTATTGTATAATGGCACCACAATGCTGATCTTCGGGGCATAGGAAAAACGCTGCAGCTTCTGTCTCTGCAGCTCTGCAAAAGATGCTCTGTGCTTTTTCAGCCAATACATGTAGCGCTCTTCTTCTGTGCTGATCTCCTCCCGAATGTGGTCAGCCAGGCCGAAAACGCCTTCTTTTTTCAGGACTTTTTTGTTTTCTGCCAAATGCTCTCTGGAAAGAGCCTTGACCAGTTTTCTCCGCTTGGACGCTTCATAATCCATTTTTTTCAGATCCAGAACATGCTCTTTCACCACCATATCGTTTTCCATATGGAGCACCAGCTTTTCTCCCTGGAAAGCTTCCCTTGGAAGGCGCAGTTTAAATCCGCACCGGTAGCCTTCCGGCTGATCCCAGGAACGGGTCACGTCATTTCTGCAGGTACGCTCAATGGTACAGGGAATGGCATGACCGTTTTCATCCCGCAGGGAGACCTTCTCCTGGCGTCTGGCATCAATGATCCAGCCATCCACCACAATCTCTTTGTTCCGCACACATTCCTGGTCAATAAAATATTTCAAAGCTGCGTTTCGGTAGCCGTCCTTCATTTCTTCGATGGTCCGTTTTAACAGAACCTTCTGCTCCTCCCCCTGAACAACAATGAGCTGCAGGGACTGAAAATTTTTAAACATCTGCTCTAAAGGGCGCAGTCTTACCTGGAATCCGATCCGGTCATCCGAAATGTTCAGATCTTTTCTGGTCTCTTTCACATCCGGTCTGGCACATGCCACACTGTCACAGGGAAGGCTGACCTTTCCATCCCCTAAGAGACGCACTTCCACGCGCTCTTTCTTTTCAGAGACTGCCCACCCCATGATGATGTAGGTGCCGCCGTCTCCCCATTTATATTCTTCTACATCGATCTGCCCGATGATACTCATGAATGCTTCCTTTCGACCGCTTCGCGGTATTTCTGATATACTTTCCAGACTCTGGTATTCTCCATCTGCTTTAAGGTCTGACTCTGAACCTCCAGCT
Source organism: uncultured bacterium (assembly GCA_905214955.1). Taxonomy (GTDB): domain Bacteria; phylum Bacillota; class Clostridia; order Lachnospirales; family Lachnospiraceae; genus Limivivens. Next base: position 44,013 of record CAJMON010000001.1, on the reverse strand, counting down.
GCCATACCCACTGGGCGGCCTTCTCCATGGGAATTTGATCCACTGGCCAGATCCGTAAGGCAATTTCCAGCTCTCTTGCATTTTCCGGCAGTTCTGCCAACATCATATTGGGATCGTTTTGGGTAAAGCAGACATAAGAGCCGCTTCGGATGCCGTCTGCCACCTGAAGATTCGATGTCATATCTTTTCCATCAATCTCCAGTTTTTTAATCTCCACGAATCCGCTGACACTTCCCGGATCAATACGTAAAAGCTTCCATTCCGGCTTCAGGAACAATTTCCCCTCCACCTTTCCATCCTTCACACCAAATTTTCTGGAATGCTCTTCCCGCAGGCCCTTTCCGTCATCATAGTAAATCTGCAGCCATTCTGTGTGGGAGGTGTAATCCACCTGATACATACCTGGGCTTACATCCTCATACAGATCCCTCACCGGAATGTGGTCTCTGCACACATAGTGCTGGAGGTTTTCTTCCATCTTGTCATAAGCAATAATTTCTTCCCTGGTAATGCCCAGTTCTTTGTAGAAATCATATTTCAGCAAGTAGTTTCTGCCTGCATGTTCCCGAAAATAAAAAATATTCCGGTACAGCAGATAGTTCACCGGTACTGGAAAATCAAAACTCCATTCATAATCAATGACGGTTCCCTGTCCGTCCTTTAAAAGGATGTTCTCGCAAATCAGGTCAATATTGGTCACCGGTGCGCAGCGCAGTCCCAGTTTTTTCGGATCTGCCAGAAAATCTCCGAATACATTTCGAAATTTTGCTGTTTCCTGAAACTCCATGGAGCTGTGCATATCCCGAATGGCATGCAGATACTTCAAAAACAGCTCTGCCACGGCTTCCACTCCCTGGGTCTTCTCCACTTCTTCCAGGCATTCCTCCAGAGTCTTTCCCTCTACATACTCTAACTCCACGCCTCCGGGAATGATCTCACACCGGTTATAGCTAAGCCAAGTACCCTTGCAGGCCTCAGAAAATATCTGATACCACCGGTACAGCTCTGTCATATGAAGCTGTCCTTCTGGACAGGAACATACTTTCCGCACGCTGCGCTGTCCGTTTTCATCCTCACAGATATCGGTGCGGATGGCAAAGCGGTAGTTCCGCTCATTGGAAAACTTTGAATAAATGATCTGTTTCATCGCTTCTCCTCCTTTTCCACCATCACCAGGAACGAATTGGAAAACTCCGGAAACAGGTCATTGTCAATCAGTGTATCAAACACCCTTGTCTCATCAAAAAGCTGAATCTTTGGCATGTCAAAGTTCCGGTTGTTGTCCTTTAACTCTCCTTTTCTTGGAAGATATTTGTCAGAATAAATGAAGTATGGGAATTTGTAATCCGGATAAGGATAATAAAAAGTGGTCTTGAATTCTCCGGACTGGCAGATGACTTCCGTCAGTTCTTTCTTGGAATAGGTACGCACTCCCCTGGTATTGTGATAGCCTTCCAGTCCTTCGAAATATTTTCCTACATGATCTTCTGCACAGCCCGCCCAATATTTTAATCCAAGACGGTTTTCAATGGCAATGACGATCTTTCCTCCTGGAGCCAGATGTTTCGCCATACACTGCAACATCGTTTTGGCAGGCTCTTTTTCTCCCATATAACTTTCCGCGTACTCGAACACCCCAATGAGCGTAATGTAGTCATACGTTCCCAGATGGGGTTCCACATCCAGGAAATTTCCAATCATAATCGTTGTATTGTCATAATCCCGGTTCCGCCAGGCATTGATCTGGCTCCGTTTTTTTGACAGTTCCACACAGGTCACATGGCCGCACTTCTGTGCCAGGGCTCCTGTGATGGCTCCGCAGCCAGCTCCGATCTCCAGGACATTGTCGGTTCCCTGAAAGGGAATCCAGCTTACAATGTTCTGACGGATGGGAGAAAAATGATACAGAAAAGGCCAGCTTTTTTTCGCTGCCACTACTTCTGCCAGCTCCCGGTCCCGGCAGTTTTTCGCTGTTTCCAGAAGCTCTTCTTCTATGGCACCTTCGCTGTACAGGTCTTCTCCCCCATAATAGGTATCATCCAGAATTATATTTCCAATCTTCTCCTGCATCCGTCTCTCTCCTGTTATTCTTCTGTAACCGAAATTTTCGAATTCATATCATAAAATCCCACGGTATTTTTGATAGACACCACGGTAATACTGCACGCATCATACAGTCTGTGGAATACCCGGAATTCTCCTGCCAGATAACCTGTACATCCAAATGAAATCAGATACTCCTGTCCCTGCAGGTCCATGGCCTGAGTAAAGGACACCGTCACACAGCTGCCTTTCTTTGCTGGCACTTCGATTTTTTCCAGCATGGTGTTGGTACCGGTAACTTCCGTTCCTTTTAAGTCTTTGATCGTAAAAGCAATGATAGGTTCTGTCAGATCCTGCAGAAATTTTACCTTGATCTTAAAAGTACACTGAGTACCTTTCTCGATGGTATTGGTCAGTCTGCCATGTTCATCAAAGATACCAAAATCTACGATCTCAGCCTGCTTCTCTCCATATTCAGAAATCTGGGGATTCAGCTGAAGACCGCCTCTCCAGGTGCCGTCGTTTGGTGTAAAGGTGGTTACCGGCTGAGTGTCTTCCTGATGTACCAGGAAACGTTTGTACAGATCCACCATCTCTTTTGGGCCGCCCTCTGCCACCTTGTCGCCTCTGTTTAACAGTACAACCCTGTCACAGTATTTGCTGATGCTGCTTAAATCATGGCTTACAAAGAGAATGGTTTTTCCTTTTTTCTTGAACTCTTCAAATTTGTGATAGCACTTTGCCTGGAAGAATACGTCTCCTACAGACAGGGCCTCGTCTACGATGAGAATTTCCGGGTCAATGTTGATGGCAACTGCGAAAGCCAGACGCACAAACATACCGCTGGAATACGTCTTTACCGGCTGATTGATAAAATCACCGATGTCTGCAAATTTGATGATGTCATCTAACCGCTCGTCAATTTCTTTTTCGGAAAATCCGATCATGGTGCCGTTTAAGTAAATATTTTCAATGCCGTTGTATTCGCCGTTGAATCCGGCGCCCAGCTCCAGAAGTGCGGAAATACGGCCGTTTACCGTGACGCTTCCTGCAGTGGGAGTTAAAAGCCCTGTGATAATCTTCAAAATCGTAGATTTTCCAGAACCATTGGTTCCGATAATGCCTACGGTTTCTCCCCGGTATACGTCAAAACTGACATCCTTCAACGCCTGAAACTCGGTATAGCGCTTCTTTTTTCCAAACCCCAGCCCTTCCCGCAAACGGTCGGAAGGCTTGCTGTATAATTTGTATGTTTTGTTGATATTTTTTACCTGAATGGATATTTCTTTGTTGTTTTCCAAGTCTGTTTCCTCTTTATCGTTTATAAGACATCTGCAAAATGCGGACGGAGACGTTCAAATACCCATTTTCCAAAGATCAGCAGAAGAGCCGTCACAATCCAGAAATACAGGGTCCACCTGGGATGCTCCCAGAACCACTGCTTGTTGATGAATGCGTCCCGGTAGCCATTTACAATGTAATAGACCGGATTGATCTTTAACAGCTGAATCACTGCCGGATGGGATTTAAAGAATACCGCCGGTTCGTACATAATCGGAGTCAGCCACACACCAACCTGCAGTCCAATGTTGATGATCTGCCCAAGATCCCGGAAGAGCACCACAACTGCACTGGTGATATAGCACAGTGCCAGCAGAAGAATGGTCAGTGACAGGTAATAATACAGAATCTGCAGATAGTACAAATCCGGCAGCCATCCAAAAAATCCAAACAGCAGAAAGCTGATACAGAGGAACACCAGATGGACAAAGCTGGCCGAAACCAGCTTGATTACCGGAAGTACGTTTATATTGAAGACCACTTTTTTGATCAGGTAACTATATTCCAGGAGAGAACTAGTTCCGTTCATCCATCCTTCCTGAAAATAAAACCAGGGCACAATTCCAGATACCAGATACAGTACAAAGGGAACCTCTGAACCGGTATCCGTACCTCCTTTCAGGCCATATCCAAATACAAAGTAATAGACAGCAATGGTCACCAGAGGCTGTACAAATGCCCAGACAGTACCGAACACAGAACCTGCATATCTGGTTTTGAAATCATTTTTCGCCAGCTTGAAAATCATCCGGCGGTTTTCGTAAATGTCTTTAAGCATTGTGCTCCTTTACCCACTGGGAAATACCGCCCCACTTTTTATCTTTCTCAGAAATTGTCAGTTCCATTCCTTCCGGGATCGGCCATTCTACACCGATCTCAGGATCGTTCCATGCCAGTCCGCCTTCATCGTTGGGATGATAGAAGTCCGTACACTTGTAAGCAAATTCTGCATGATCAGATAATACAACAAATCCGTGTGCAAAGTTCTTCGGGATAAAGAACTGTTTTTTGTTCTCTGCAGACAGCAGCACACCAAACCACTTTCCAAAAGTCGGAGATCCTTTTCTCATATCCACAGCCACATCAAACACTTCGCCTGCTACTACACGCACCAGCTTGTCCTGAGGATAATTGATCTGGAAATGCAGTCCTCTTAAAACGCCTTTTTTGGATGCAGACTGGTTGTCCTGTACAAACTCCATGTCGATTCCGGCTGCCTTGTAATCGTTGTAATTGTATGTCTCCATAAAATAGCCACGTTCATCACCGAATACGGTGGGTGTAATCACTTTCAGACCTTCGATTTCACATGTTTCTACGGTAATTTTTCCCATTTCTATGTTTCTCCTCTCGATTTTCCTTCATACGAATGAGCAGTGCACCTGGCACTGCTGTTTCTGATGAATACATGTTTGGCATTGTTATATTATATCAAACCTTCCACTAATCGGCAAGACCTTTCGCCTGGCTTCCCAGATTTTTGGAGATCTCTGCGTTTTTTACACGCTTTTTATCCTCTTTGGCACAAAGTATGTCACTTTTCACCATGACATTTTCTCTGCTCTATGGTATACTATTTTTACCAAACATACAAAGGAGATTCATTTTTATGAAAAAAACAACGCTTGTAATCATGGCTGCAGGAATCGGCAGCCGTTTTGGCGGCGGAATCAAACAGCTTGCCCCGGTAGGTCCCTCCGGTGAGATCATCATGGACTATTCCATCCATGATGCTTTAGAGGCAGGTTTCAACCGCATCGTCTTCATCATCCGCAAAGATCTGGAGAAAGATTTCAAAGAAGTCATTGGAAACCGCATCGAGAAAGTAGCCGATGTCGCTTACGCATACCAGGAGCTGGATGCTCTTCCCGAAGGCTTTTCCGTACCGGAAGGCCGTAAGAAACCCTTCGGCACCGGACATGCCATCCTCTGCTGCAAGGATATCGTCGATACTCCTTTCGCTGTCATCAATGCAGACGATTATTATGGAAAAGAAGGCTTTGTCAAGATTCATGATTTCCTGGTACAGGATGCTCCTGCAGACGGCATTTCCCATTACTGCATGGCAGGCTTTATCCTTGGCAACACCTTAAGCGAGAACGGTGCTGTTACCCGTGGCGTATGCAAAGTAGATTCTGAGGGCAATCTTGCTGGCGTAACCGAAACTTCTGATATTTACAAAACCGAAACCGGTGCTGGTGTTCCGGACGGCAAGGGCGGCTTCACTCCGTTAGATCCCGCTTCTCTGGTATCTATGAATATGTGGGGCTTCACTCCGGAACTCTTCGACATTCTGGAAGAAGGCTTCAAGGAGTTCCTCTCCAACATCAAAGAAGGCGATGTAAAAGCAGAGTATCTGATCCCCGCTGTTGTGGACCAGCGTTTGAAAGAAGGAAAAGCTTCCGTTACCGTTTTAAAAACCCACGACAAATGGTTCGGCGTTACCTACAAAGAGGACAAAGAGTCTGTAGTAAATTCTTTCAAAGCACTCATCGATGCTGGTGTTTACCAGTCTCCTCTTTACAAATAATCAATCAAAATCGGTCCACCAGACCAATTCTTGATATGCTTGGCAACAAAAACCGGATACCTGGCAGAAAACTTCTGCCAAATATCCGGTTTTCTTTTTTCCTTATTTTTCATTCTCTGGTACGGTGCTGACAATTTTTCTGGACACCAGATATCTTGGACGTCCTTTCACTTCCTCATAAATCTTAGAGATGTAGCAGCCGATGATTCCAAGGCTGATCATGATGATACTGCCAATAATCAGCAGCAGCAGAATCACTGTGGTAAATCCTTCCAGGGCATGTCCCCGGAAATATTTGTACAAGGACTGAATACCTAAGATGATGCCCATGCACAATACCAGCACTCCAGCCACGGTGACCATCTGCATGGGAGCTGTGGAAAATCCGATAATATTGCGCAGTGCGTACTTGATCAGGGACCAGGTGGACCACTTAGATTCTCCCTCTTCCCGCTCCTGCACATCAAACTCCACACTGGTGGTTCGATATCCAATCCAGGAAGACAGGGCTCTAAAAAAGGTATTCCGCTCCGGCATGACAAGCAGCGCTTCCACCGCTTTTTTATCCATCAGTTTAAAATCCGATGCCCTGGACATATCAATGCCTACTGCTTTGGTCATGATCTTGTAAAACATCCCGGCGCTGGCTTTGTGAAGTGCACTTTCTTTTCCTCTGCTGTGCTTGACGCCTTCCACAATCTCATACCCTTCCTCGCTCCAGAGGCGGTACATTTCCAGAAGGGTTTCCGGCGGATGCTGAAGATCGCAGTCCATAACTGCACAACAGTCTCCTGTTGCCGTTGCAAGTCCTGCCAGAATCGCCGATTCTTTTCCGAAGTTTCTGGAAAACTGTACACCGGTAATTCCAGGATAGGTACTGACTGCCTTTTCAATCTCCTGCCAGGTTCCATCCTTGGAACCATCGTTGACAAAGATCAACTCATAGGGAATCTGATGTGCCTTCAAAAGGCCGCTCACAGTCTTCGCCGTCTTTGGCACCATTTTTTCTTCATTATAGGCCGGTATCACTACCGATAATTTCTTCATTTGGCTTCCTTCTTCTGTCATACTTTTTTTCTGCCGCAGCATTTTCTATAGCATTTTCCCGAACCACAGGGACAGAGATCATTGGGATGAATCCGCAGTGTGCTCCAGGTGGAAAAGCGGACAATTTTCTGTTCCTCTGTTTTCTTTAATTCTGCCGGTGTATGTCCTCTGTAGGATATCATCCGGGTATGCTCCCAGAGATCTTCCATCACAGTTTTCAGTCTCAGCATCTTCGCAGAGGAAATTCTAACTCCGCATTCTTCCAGATAAGCGATCACATCTTCAATCTGATTTCCCATCCGTGCATAATATTGAATATCTCCGCACAGCTGTCGAATCCTTGCTCCTTTTTCTCCTGTCAGGTTCCAAAGAACGGCTTCCAATGCTTCCATATAACTGTCAAAGGGAAGGTAATTTTCTTCTCCCATAACAAACACCGTCCTGGCATCCGGCTCATAATAAGACAGATCTCTCTGTATCTCCAAATAGACATCTTCCATCCGTTCTTCTTCAATGTCCAGCAGAATCACTCTGTTTTCCTTAATCAGAAATGCTTTTCTGGCTGTGGGACACTCTGCTTCTACTCTCTTTGCCTCTTTCATAGAAAAACAGCTGTCCTCGTTTTTCTTGTAAAGCATCTGCACAAAGTGCATGGGACAGGTACCATACAGACTGGCTGTTGTATTTAAATAATTCAGCACCTTTCTGGTCTTTTCCCGCTTTTTTTCAAATTCCTGGTCGTCCAGATCTGCAAAAGCCTGGCATACTTCTCTGGGAATCTCAATTTCTGTCCGACTGCGGAATCCCACATACCCGCCGCATCCTGCATAATCAAATACGCTGCAGTCGTTGTCCCGGACGCGGCCGCCCATGGCGATGGCCCGTCTGAATGCCCGACTTTCTTTTTCCGTCATATACAGCAGGTACCTGCTCATCACAGCCGGATCCATGACCCGGCTGTACACATAGCGGATCAGGCTTTTTTTCCCAAGTTCGGAAAATCCAGCAAGCCCGTGATTTTCTGCAATCTGTGCCAAATCTTTCTTTTCATAGCAGGCAAACACTGGTTCCATGGTGCCTGACCTGCCGGTTCGCATCATTCCTTCAATGAGTTCTTTCTCCCGTGGATGCCCTCCCCGGATTCTGAAAAATCCTTTATCCAGACTGTCACAAATCTGCTTCTGGGTCATCGGGCCGCTGGACTGTTTTAAAAGCTGCATTCCTGCCAGCTTCTCATTGACTTTCTGAAGATCACTGTTGTCTTCTTCCTGGCTTTTGGATTCCACTTCCACAATCTCTGGAAAGCACTCTTTTCTGTCCAAAACAGCTGCTTCCCATTCAATCTCAATCACTGCCGGTGCAAGATTCTTCCACCAGTAGGCGCAGGCTTTTTCCTGTTCAAAATAGTTTTCCACCAGTACCATGGAGGCATCCGCTTCCCACAGCCTGGACGTTTCGTCCAGTTCCCCCTCTGAAAGTTTCGTCTCTGATTTTTCAAAGACAAAGCTGAATTCTCCATTTTCCAGAGAAAAACAGGTATTGATCACCACGCTTAGCTGGGAAAAAGAAAGCTTTGTCGGGACCAGAAGCCTGCACCATCTGCTGGATGATGCTTCTGTGAATGTCAGTTTCAGCTGATATGCCTTCATGTTTTCTCCCGCCTGTCTTACTCTACTGTAACAGATTTTGCAAGATTTCTTGGTTTATCTACATCTAAGCCCTTTGCTACGCTGACATAATAACCCATCAGCTGCAGCGGCACAATGGCCAGACTGGTTGTAAAGCAGCTCTCCGTCTTTGGAACGTATACGGAAAAGTCTGCGGTATCTTCAATGCTGTAATTTCCATAGCTGGTCAGCCCCATCAGATATGCCCCGCGGCTCTTGACTTCCACCATGTTACTCAGGGTCTTTTCAAACAGGGACCTCTGGGTCACCACCCCTACCACCAGGGTGCCGTTTTCAATAAGGCTGATGGTACCGTGTTTCAATTCTCCTGCTGCGTATGCTTCGGAATGGATGTAGCTGATCTCTTTCATTTTCAGGCTGCCTTCCAGGCTGATGGCATAATCCAGTCCCCGTCCGATAAAGAAAATGTCTTTTGCATTGGCATATTTGCTTGCGAACCACTGAATCCGCTCTTTATCCTCCAGCACTCTCTGGATCTTTCCAGGAAGTGTGCCCATTTCCTTCAGAAGTGTTTCATAGCGGGCCTCATCAATACAGCCGCGCACCTTTGCTCCCTGCACTGCCAGAAGATACATGGCAATCAGCTGGGTGCTGTAGGCCTTTGTGGTGGCCACGGAAATTTCCGGTCCAGCATAGGTATAAAGTACATAATCACTTTCTCTGGCAATGCTGGAACCTACCACGTTTACCACGCTCAGCACCGGAACTTCCTTTTCTTTTGCAAGACGCAGGGCTGCCAGACTGTCTGCAGTCTCTCCGGACTGGGACACTACAATCACCATAGAGTTTTTCACCAGTTTCGGATTCCGGTATCGGAATTCCGAAGCAAGATCCACTTCCACTGGAATATCCGCCAGATCTTCCAGGACATATTTTCCCGCTACGCCCACATGGTATGCAGAGCCGCAGGCTACAATGTAAATCCGCTCCAGATTCTGCAGAATCTCATCGGTAATGCCGGTCTCTGACAGATCAATCTTTCCATCTGCCACGTAGGCACCCAAAGTATCCTGAACTGCCTTTGGCTGTTCATGAATCTCTTTCAGCATGAAATGCTCATAGCCGCCTTTTTCTGCTGCCTTGGCATCCCAGCCGATCTCCACCATGTCTTTCTGAATCTCTTCCCGGTCGATGTTGTAAAAATGAATCTCTTCCCCTGTCAGCTCCGCAATCTCCAGATTTCCAATATAGTAAATGTTTCTGGTCTGCTCTAAGATCGCCGGCACGTCAGAAGCAATCAGACTTCCGCTTTCATTTTTTCCAATGATCAGCGGGCTGTCTTTTCTGGCCGCAAAAATCTTTCCCGGGTGATCGTGAAACATAATGCCGAATGCATAGGAGCCCCGGATACGCAGCATCGTGCTAGAAATGGCTTCCAGCGGATTTCCGGTCTTTTTATAGTAATAGTCAATCAGCTTGACTGCTGCCTCGGTATCGGTCTGAGAATAAAATGTATAGCCTGCCTTTACCAGCTTTTCCTTGATCTCCTGATAATTTTCAATAATGCCGTTGTGTACTAGGACTACAGAACGGTCCTCTGTACAATGTGGGTGTGCATTACTGACCGATGGCTCTCCGTGCGTTGCCCAGCGAGTATGACCAATACCGCAGGTGCCAGGAACTGCGGTTCCTGCATCCGTCTTTTCCACCAAAATCTTCAGACGTCCTTTGGCTTTTACGATCTCGATCTTTCCAGTGCTCTCATCCCGTACCGCAATTCCGGCGGAATCATATCCCCGGTACTCCAGCTTCGCAAGACCCCCCAGAAGGATCGGTGCTGCCTGTTCACTGCCTACATATCCTACAATACCGCACATCGTCTTTCACTCCTCTTTTTTACCGATGTCGAAGGACCGCTTCTGTCCTGAAAAAAGCCTGATACAAATGAAGCCGTAGATCTGATTTCTCATTTCTACGGCTCTCTTTTGTATTCTTTCCGGCAACCGGTATTTTCTTTCGTAAATCTTTGCTTTGTACAACAAATCTTTGGTAAAGATATCTTTGGTAAGATTTATCCTTTGTAAGATTCTTCTTTTGTAATGTTCTCTTTTGTACAAGCTAACTATAACAGAATTTTTGTTCTGCGTCAAGCACTTTTTGTCGTTTTCAGTCGTTGTAGCCGTTGGGGTTCATGCTCTGCCATCTCCAGGAATCTGCGCACATTTCTTCGATTCCTTTTTCTGCTTCCCAGCCAAGCTCCCGTTTTGCTTTGGATGCATCGCAGTAGCAGGTGGCAATATCTCCTGCACGGCGGGGCTTGATGGCATATTTAATTTCTTTTCCGCAGGCCTTTTCAAATGCTTTTACTACCTGAAGCACGCTGTAGCCATTGCCGGTACCCAGGTTATAAATACTGACTCCGCTGCCCGGCTCCAGTTTTTTCATTGCCTTTACGTGTCCCTTTGCCAGGTCTACCACATGGATATAATCCCGCACGCCGGTTCCATCCGGTGTATCATAATCGTTTCCGAAAACGCCCAGGCACTCCAGCTTGCCAACAGCCACCTGTGCAATATAGGGAACCAGGTTGTTTGGGATGCCTTTGGGATCTTCTCCGATCAGCCCGCTTTCATGGGCACCGATGGGGTTGAAGTATCTTAACAGCACTACGTTCCACTCATGATCAGCCACCCACAGATCCGTCAGAACCTGTTCCAGCATTCCTTTGGTCTGGCCATAAGGATTGGTAATCTTTCCTTTGGGGCATTCCTCTGTGATGGGGATAAATGCCGGATCTCCGTAAACAGTGGCAGAAGAACTGAAAATGATGTTCTTGCAGCCATGTTTGCGCATCACATCGCAGAGATTGAAGGTGCCTGTCATGTTGTTGTGATAATATTCCAGGGGCTTGGCAACGGACTCGCCTACCGCCTTTAACCCTGCAAAATGAATCACGCCGTCAATCTGTTCTTTGTCAAAAATCTTCTCCAGCGCTTCTTTATCCAGAATATCTGCCTCATAAAAAGTCAGGTCTTTTCCGGTGATCTGCTTTACGCGCTCCAGAGCTTTTTCACTGGAATTGTAAAGATTATCCAGAACCACCACTTCATATCCTGCATTCAGCAGTTCTATACAGGTATGGCTTCCAATATATCCTGCTCCGCCAGTCACTAAAATTCTCATAATCCGGTTCCTCCTGTCTGTTGTCTGTTTTTCTTTTATCGTAAAAAGGCCGCATAAAAACGGCCTTTCTTACTTATTTTTATCTTCTTCTCAGGAAATCCGGAATCTGGATATCCTGTTCTTTTACTTTGCTCTCCGGGGTGCGCAGTTTTCCAAAACCGGATGCAGAACTCTCTGCCGGTGTGGTGCGCAGCTGGGGTGCTGTCCGTTTCTGGAAGGGGCTTACATTAGACGGAGCGCTCTTCTCCGACTCTGCATAGCTTCCAAACTCCGGAACAATCTTCTTGCCAACGGAAGGCTGGGTCGCAGTCGCGCTGTCCAGTCCGGTTGCAATAACGGTGATCTTTGCTTCATCTGCGTATGTATCATCATACATCGCACCAAAGATGATATTTGCATCATCACCAGCCAGCTCCTGTACATAACTGGCAGCATCGTTTGCATCCATCAGGGAGATATCTCCTGAAATGTTGATGATTACGTGGGAAGCACCCTGGATGGTAGTCTCAAGCAGCGGGCTGGATACGGCCTGTTTTACTGCTTCCATGGCCTTGTCATCACCCTTTGCCTGTCCAATACCGATGTGTGCAATACCCTTATCTGTCATAACGGTCTGTACATCCGCGAAGTCCAGATTGATCAGTGCCGGCATGTTGATCAGGTCTGTGATACCCTGAACTGCCTGCTGCAGCACTTCATCTGCCTTCTTCAGTGCTTCCGGCATGGTGGTACGTCTGTCAACGATCTCCAGAAGTTTGTCATTGGGGATCACGATCAGAGTATCTACGTTCTCTTTCAGTTTTTCGATACCTGCCAGTGCATTGTTCATTCGAGTCTTGGCTTCAAAACGGAACGGTTTTGTTACCACGCCGACTGTCAGAATACCCATATCTTTTGCAAGTCCTGCAACAACAGGAGCCGCACCAGTTCCGGTTCCGCCGCCCATGCCGCATGTGACAAATACCATATCTGCACCCTGCATCACCTGCTTTAAGTCTTCTGCATTTTCCTGGGCCGCCTGCTCACCGATCTGCGGCTTTGCTCCTGCACCCAGTCCCTTGGTCAGTTTTTCACCGATCTGAATCGTTGTCGGAGCTTTGCAAAGAGACAGTGCCTGTTTATCTGTGTTTACACCAATAAATTCTACACCGCCAATTGTTTCATCTACCATTCTATTTACAGCATTATTACCAGCTCCGCCAACACCGATCACGATGATCTTCGCAGCAGACTCGGTCTCGTTTGTCATAATTTCTAACAAGGGTATTTCCTCCTTCGCCTCTGTATACCAATCTCAAATTTACAGTCACGGGCACAGTACACCCACTATTCTAACCGTACTTCTTATATAATATAGGTTTTTCAGCAAATTATCAAGATGTTTTTCAAAAATGTTTTAACCGATGATATAGGCACCGGTGTACGGATCAATGTATCCGTACCCATCTGTGATAATTTCTCCGTTGTCATCTGTGTAATTGTACTGCCCGCAGTCATAGGTCACATTTCCGGCTGCATCGGTATAATACTGATTTCCATCTGCATCTGTTGCGAAGGTGCCGTCCCCTTCCTGGTATGTTGATACGTTTTCTTCCTGGGTCTCAGTTTCGGTTTCTGTCTCGGTCTCACTTTCTCCTGTGCCGTCCGGATTCTGGCTGTCTCCATTCTGTGCAGAAGTGTCTCCTGTTTGGCCTTCCACTCCAAGGGTTTCCTCATCCTCACCCTGGCGGAAAGTCACCGTCTGAGCTGCCAGAGAATAATTCTGCATATGGAGGTTTCCTTCCTGTCCTGCAATCTTCGGATAGATGGAGGCAAGAGCCGCCACTTTATCTTCCAGGTTGTCACTTTTTCCAAGAAGTGCTTTGGTCTTTCCAAAAATCAGAATGATTTCATCAGAAGTGGAAAAGCGGATTTCATCCGGCACCAGCTGCTCCTGGTTCAAGCCCCTGGTCAGCGTCAGCACCGTATCCAGCAGTCCGTCCTGTGTCAACTTCAGCGTCTCATACAGGGTGGCATCCGCCACAGACAGGCCTGTCAGAAGCGGAACCCCTTCATGAATGCTGTCCGAAGTCTCCACCACCATACCTTCCCTGTCAAAATACACGTATTTTCCACCGGTCTGTAGGTAGCCGATCTCCGGCTTTTCATAAACCTTGATCTGAACCTTAAACGGGCTTTCCATCTGAACTTCAATGTCATTTAGAAATGGAAGGGCACCCGCTGCCCGGTCTTTGTCCTGAAACTTCCAGACCAGGTACAGGGTGTTCCTGCACATTCCATCTTTCATCACCGCATCTTTGATCTGCTTTGCACTGAAGCTTTGGTTTCCGGTGACAACTACTTCCTGCACCCGGAACAGCCCAAATACAATCAGCGCTGCCAAAATCAGAATTCCTGCCAGGGACCCAAGCAAAAGCCGTTTTCCCCTTTTTCTCCGGCCGTATCTTATTTCTTTCATCTTATCACCTGTGTTTTTATCCTATTTCGGGCTTTCTGGCCTTCGATGCGGCCGCTCCCAGTTGTCTGAAATCCCGGCAGATATCTTCATATCCCCTGGAAATATACTCTGTATTCCACACGTTTGTCACGCCTTTAGCTCCAAGGCCTGCAAGTACCAGCGCGGCTCCTCCCCGGAGCTCTGCTGCCTCCACCTGCGCTCCCTGCAGGTATCCCTTTCCTGAAATGACAGCCCGTTTTCCCTCTTCCAAAATCTCGGCTCCCATTTTTCGAAGCTGCCCTGCTGTCTGAAACCGGGATTCAAAAATCGTCTCTTCCACTGTGGTCTCTCCTTTGGCAAACACGGATGCCGCCATAAGAGGGGACTGCAGGTCTGTTGGAAATCCCGGATAAGGTGCTGTACGCACCATTCCTGCCGGTTTTAAAACTTCCGGTGCCTCCACCAGCATTCCAGATCCGCTAGCTTTTACCTTCATGCCCATATTACTGACTGTCTCCACAACTGCTTTCATCTGCTCTGCAGGTGCATTTTCCAGAAGCACTTCCCCCCCTGCAGCTGCCGCAGCAAACACATAGGTGCCTGCAACAATTCTGTCCGGCATCAGGGTAAAGCTGCTGTCTTTTAACTTGGAAACACCGTAGATCTTCAGCGTTCCATCTGCGTTTTTCAGGATTTTTGCTCCTTTTTCATTGAGAAACCGGCATAGTTCCAAAACCTCCGGCTCTTTGGCTCCTCCTGTAATCTCCGTGATGCCCTCTGTCAGCACTCCGGCCAGAATGGCGTTTTCTGCAGCCCCCACACTGGGAAATGGAAACTTTATTTTGTTTCCTTTCAGGCTTTTTGTTTCGGCCGTCAGCAGTCCATCCCTTTCTTCGATCCTAGCTCCTAACTGTTTCATAGCCTGGCAGTGAAGGTCAATGGGTCGTTTTCCAATGGTACATCCCCCAGGATAAGGCAGAACCGCCTTTTTATTTCTTCCAAGAAGTGCTCCTAAAAACAGAATGGACGAGCGCAGACGGCCTCCCAGATTTTCTGTGATCTGAATACCCTCTGCTTTTGTGCTGTCCACCTCCAGACGGTTTCCAGTAAAATCTACGCTGCACCCAAGCTCTTCTAAAATCCTCACAGTCCAGAAAACATCCGTGATCCTCGGACAGTTCCAAATCACTGTTCTCCCCCTGTGCAAAATGGTCCCTGCCAAAACCGGCAGAGCCGCATTTTTGGATCCCTGCACACGGATGCTGCCAGAAAGAGGCCTGCCCCCTGTGATCATGATACCATCCAAAAAAAATTCCCCCGCACAATAGGCTCTGATTTATCATATGCGCCTGTGCTCCAATCGGTGCCCTGTGGAAATGCTCACTGCCATCCCCATCTCGGAAAGCAGAAACAGCACTGAGGTCCCGCCGTAACTGACAAACGGCAGAGTGATTCCGGTGTTGGGAATGGTATTGGTTACCACCGCCACATTCAAAATGACCTGCAGTGCAATATGGGTCATGATCCCTGCAGCTGCCAGTGTTCCAAAAAGGTCTTCTCCATGAACTGCAATGACCATAAATCTCCAGATCAGAAGAAAAAACAGAAGCAGAAGAATCACAGCACCTGCCAATCCCAGCTCCTCACAGATGATGGAAAAAATCATATCATTCTGCGCTTCCGGCACAAACCCCAGCTTCTGCATACTGCTGCCAAGCCCTGTTCCAAACAGACCGCCGGAACCAATGGCGTAAAGCCCCTGAATGGTCTGAAAACCTTTTTCATACTGTTCCGGATCTCTCCACACGGCCAGCCGTTCCAGCCGGTATGTCTCCATGCCAAGGAATACGGCAATAAAGCCTGCACCAGCAATTCCAAGTCCTGCAAAAGGCAGGTAACGGGGATCGGAGACAAATACCAGCACTGCCCCGATTCCAAGAATGATCACTGCCGTGCTTAAGTTGTTGGTACCAACCAGGGCTGCTACCGGCAGGATCTGTCCCATCACCTTAAGAATCATCCCCATTCCGCCAGGGTGGTGCCTGCTTTTCTGCCGGCTGATGGTTCTGGAAGCGGAAACAATCACAGCAGCCTTTGCAAATTCTGCCGGCTGAAAAGACAGCGGTCCAAAAGACAGCCATCTTCTGGAACCATTATAAGCACTCCCCGCCACAAGAACAAGCCCCGACAGCACCAGGGACAACAGATAAGCATGAACGGCATACCGCTCAAAGAGTTCGTAGTCCATCCTTGAAAAAAACACCATGGCTCCAAGCCCAAGTGCAGTAGCAAATGCCTGTTTTTTCAGATAATAGGCAGAATCTGAGAATTTCACCTGTCCGTTCCAGGTACTGGCGCTGTACAAAACCACCAGTCCGAAAACTGTAAGTATGAGCACCAGTGCCACAAGCATCCAATCCTGTTTTCTGCCCTTTTCTTTCATTGCCGGTCCTCCTGATTTTTACCCAGGACCGCATCTGGCCTCAGGCTGTTCCTTTATAGTGTATGTTACAGCCTGACAAATAGAACTTAAAAGATCTTAGGAAAGAATCATCAGCCCTGCCACGCACAGCAGTGCGGTCACGACGGTAAAGACTGCCACGACTCTGGTCTCTGACCAGCCGCACAGTTCAAAATGATGATGAATGGGAGCCATTTTAAAGAAACGCTTTCCGCCGGTCTTTTTAAAGTAGGTAACCTGAATCATAACGGAAAGAACCTCTATCAGATAAATCATGCCGACGATCACGATGATCCAGGGCATTTTCAGCATATAGGCACAGCCTGCCACAAATCCTCCAAGTGCCAGAGAACCAGTATCTCCCATAAACACCTGTGCCGGATGGACGTTAAACAGCAGAAATCCCAGCAGGGCTCCTGTCACAGCGGCTGTCACCGGCTCGATTCCGCCTTTGAATGCAATGGAAACCACTGTAAAAAACACTGCCACCATGGTGGTCACACCGGTTGCCAGACCATCCAGACCGTCAGTAAAATTCACGCCATTGACCGTACCGATCACCACGAAATAAACCAGGGGAATGGTAATAAATTTGCACTCCCAGTATTTTCCGCCGGAAAACGGGATCAGCATTCCAAGAAGGCTGTCATCTTTTACCAGAATATACACCAGAAAGATGGTGGTGACAATGATCTGTCCCAGCATTTTCTGTTTAGGAAGAAGACCGTCTGAGCGGCGCAGAACCACTTTTAAATAGTCATCCAGAAATCCAATGATGCCAAATCCAAGAGTCAGGAACAATACCGGAATGATATTCGGATATTTTCCCACAAAAAACAGGGATGTTACCAGAATACTGATCAGTATGATCAGGCCTCCCATGGTCGGTGTCCCCGCTTTTTTCAGATGTGACTGAACGCCCTCTGTTCTTTCCGTCTGTCCAATCTTCAATTTTCTCAGAAACGGAATGATGATGGGACTTAAAATAACACTGATGGCAAATGCCAGCAGCAATGGGATAATTACTTCTGTACCTAAAATCATACTGCACCTCGTCTGTTTTATTTTCCGGTTTTTCTGCCGGATCTGGTTATAGTATAATTCTTTTTCCTGCTTTTCGCAACCCTATTTCCGTTCTTCTGATTCGCCTTCCGCAGCCTCGATTCCAAGGTATGGAAGCACATTTTCAAACACATCACGGATCACCGGAGCTGCAATGGTTCCGCCGTAATAAACACCGGAAGGATTGCGGATCACACAAAGTCCCACCACCTGAGGATCATCTGCAGGAGCAAATCCGATAAAGGAGGAAATGTATTTGTGGGCGCTTCTTGGAAGGGTTTCTGAAGTGGCTGTTTTTCCCCCGATTAAGTAGCCTTCAATGGCTGCATTTTTTCCGGAACCGCCGCTTACCACCTGTTCCAAAATTTCCCGCATTTTTTCGGAAGTCTCTTTCGAGAGAATCCGTTCCTGTTCTGTATACTGATAAACGTCTTTTAGCGTTCCATCCTCTTTCTGTACTTTCACCCCCAGGTGGGGCGTCACCCGGATTCCTCCATTGATGATGGACGAAACCGTGGCTGCCAGCTGGATGGGTGTAATCTGAAAGGACTGGCCAAAGGAAACTGTAGCCAGTTCCACCTGGCCAATGTTTTCTTTCTTGTGCATAATGGTTCCAGCCTCTCCTGGAAGGTCAATTCCGGTTTTCTTTAGAAGACCGAACTGTTCAAAATACTCATACATCTTCTCTGCCCCAAGGCGCAGCCCCACTTCAATAAACACAGGATTGCAGGAATTCATGGCTCCCTGGACAAAGGTTTCCGCTCCGTGTCCGGTGGTTTTGTGGCAGCGGATCCTCCTGTCCTCCACAATCTTATACCCAGGACAGGAAAACGTATCAGTCAGGCTCACCACCCCTTCTTCCAGTCCGGCCGCTGCTGTGATGATTTTAAAGGTAGATCCCGGTTCATAAGTATCATTTAGGCAGCTGTTGCGCCACATGGTATTTAAGGCATCCTGCTGATTTTCACCACTCTCGGTGGTTTCCAGGGAAAACGGATTGTTTAAATCAAATTCCGGCACATCTGCCATAGCTAAAATTTCTCCGTTTTTCGGATTCATTAAAATGACCGCCACGGAATCTGCCTGTTTCTGCTCCATAACACGATACGCCGCCTGTTCGGCATATGCCTGGATATTCCGGTCAATGCTGATCACCAGATCATTTCCCGCTTCCGGCTCCTTTCGGCTTTCTCCGGTGTCCGAAAGCTCCACACCCCTGGCGTCTGTAAGAGTAAGAATCTGTCCGTTTTTTCCGGCAAGCACGGAATCATAAAATACTTCCAGACCAATAATTCCCTGATTATCGCTTCCGGTAAATCCCAGTACCTTGGACGCCAGCGTTCCAAATGGATAATACCTCCTGAAATCTTCATCCACTTTCACCCCTGCCAGGTTCTGTTCCCGTATCCGGTCTCCCACTTCCTTTTCCACATTTGTCCGTATCCGTTCTATGGAGCTGACTTTTTCCACGCGTTTTCTTACATCTTCTTCGGTCATACCCAATTCTTCTGCAAGAATTTTTATCACTTTCTCCGGTTCTTTGATCTGGCTGTGAATGACAGAGATGGTGCACACCGCTTTGTTATCCGCCAGAACTACGCCCTTTGCATCCAGAATTCTTCCTCTTGCCCCTTTGATGCTGCGTTCCCTTTCATGAAGCTCTTTCGCCTTCTGGCTGTAATATTCGGAATCTGCCAGCATCAGTTTTCCCAGTCTTCCCGCCAGGAACAAAAGCAGACTTCCAAACAATGCCCACACCAGTACAATTTTCTTTCTGTGAAAGGTATAAGGAGTCTTTTTTTCCACAAAAAAACCTCATAAAAGCTTTTCTCTATAATATAGCCGCTTTTATGAGGTTCATTCCCGTTCTATTACTGTTGCTGATCACTGCCCAGAAGATCTTCCGCCATAATGGCATTATCCTGAGGAAGCGTATCTGCCGAATCCGTATTTTCCAGAGGGCCTGGAACATTGGGATTGGGTGCTGCACTCTCTTCATCGTCTGCATTTTCTACCGGTGTTCCGTCTTCATTGGTTTCCGGTGTCTGAGTCTCTGCCACACGTCCGCTCTCTGCTTCTTCTCTGGTCATGCCAAGCTCTGCCAGAAGCTCGTCTGTGATCTCTTCTGTCTGAGGAATATTCAGGTACGGAAGCACTTCCATCATAATTTTCTGTGCAATGGTCATTGCATAACCACCGGTGGACTGATCTTCCACATTAGGCTCGTCAATGATCACATACACCACTAGCTGAGGATCATCCATTGGCACTGCTCCGATAAAGGAGACCAGATATTTTCCGTTTCCACGAGGATACTTTTCAGCGGTACCTGTTTTTCCTCCAACACGATAGCCCGGAACCCTTGCTTTTTTTCCAGTTCCTTCACTTACTGTCGCTTCCAGATAATCCCGAAGCATGGAAGAACTTCTGGCGGAGATGGGCTGACGCATCAAAATGGGCTCTACATTTTTCACCACACCGCCGTCAGAATTGGTGATCTGACCTACTACGTGGGGTTTGTAATAATAGCCGCCGTTGATGACTGCGCTGAACGCCGCAAGCTCCTGTACCATGGTACATGTCAGACTCTGTCCAAAGGAACTGGTGGCCAGCTCTACTTCATGCATGTTATTTTCACTGTAAACCGTTCCGGAGCTTTCATTTGGCAGGTCAATGCCTGTCCTGCTTCCAAAATTGAACAACTCCTGGTATTTGCAGAAATCACTGATTCCCATTTTGAATGCAATCTGCATCAGAGCATCGTTGCAGGAATTTTCAATAACCTGGCTTAAGGTCTCTTCCCCATGTCCATATACGTTATCGCAGTTGATCTGGGTATCGGTAACAAATTCTCCTCCATCGCAATAGAAGGTTTCATCTCCCGTCAGAGCCCCGCTTTCCAGAGCAGAAGACACAGTGACTGGCTTAAAGGTACTTCCCGGTTCAAAGTCCTGTGACACACAGAAATTGGACCATTTATCCGCCAGCGCATCGGAAAGTTCTTTCTGTCCTTCCTCTGTCTGGGAAAGTGCGCTCATCTCTGCATCGGTGTACAGATCGCTTAAATCCTGGGGATTGTTCAGGTCGTAGCTGTGATTTGTCGCCATGGCCAGAATCTCTCCAGTCTTGGGATCTGCCACAATCACGCCAGTGGTCTTGCTTCCTTTCCCATTCAGTTCTTCGCTGTTTGGCCCGTCTGCATGTTCCTCATCAAACTGGGCAATATATTTTTCCACAATCTGCTGAATATTCACATCTAGTGTCAGAACCAGGTTGTTTCCATGAACTGGCTCAATCACCGTCCGTTCCAGCTCAGAATCTGTATTCAGATAGCCATATTCCCGGCCATTGGTGCCATTTAACACATCATCATAGTAAGCTTCCACACCTGCGCTTCCCTGATTTAAGCTGTTGGAAAATCCGATCACACCGCTTGCCAGGGTATTCATCAGATACTCTCTCTTGTAGGTCTCCTCAAACCAGACACCTTTTACATTGCTGCGCTCCTCAATTTGGGCATCACTTAATCCTTCTGCAGATGTAGAAACAGAATCTTCAAACGTTTTCTTTTCATCTGAAGAAATCAGTTTTTTCAAAACATAATACCGGCTATCCGCATTGTCCTCAGATGTAATGATACTGCGTACTTTTTCGTCTGTAATCTTCTTTTCTGCATCTTCTGTACTGCTGCTGTTTCCAAAAGCGGCCACTACCGCCCGGATAGTGGGTTCTAAGTAATCCTCATCAGAGTTAATCTCATAGCAGTCTAAAATCACATTGTATACTTTTTCGCTTCTGGCCAGTACATTTCCGTTCCGGTCCTGGATTTCTCCCCGCCTGTACGGAATCGTCTGGCTGTCATACTGTTTTTGTGACAATACCTGTCTGGTATACGTGTCACCGCTTTTCACATTGATGTAAGCAATTCGGATGTTCAAAGCTACCAGAATAAATAAAACAAATGCAAATAGAACCATAAGCTTTACTTGCATTTGTTTTGTGAATTTCGGTTTTCTTTTTCTGCGTCGGTTCAATGGTGCCGCCTTTCCACTTTTTTCATACAGCTTTTCCAAAACGTCTTATTTAAAACATTCTGTCATCTGAAAAGTCCCCGTCTCTTTATTCAGCCGGGACATCCTCATACTGACGGACATAGTCTCCATCCTGATCATTGTAAGTAACAACCTGTCCGGAAGATGCATAAACCATTCCCAGCTTGTTGATGGCAGTATCTCGCACATATTCCAGATCAACACTAGACAATGCCCGGTGATACTCTTCATCATTATGCAGTTTCAAGGTACTGTATTCGCTTTCCAAAGCTGTCAGCTGACTCCGAAGGCTGGTGGATTCTGCCTGAAGCTTTAAGTAGTTGATTGCGATAAACAGTGTCACCACCGCTGCTGCTGTTAGGAAAAGCACATACCCAATATCCATCTGCATGGCTCTCTGACGGTTTCTTCCAGTTGCTTTCTGTACACGCCTGCCGGACTGCTGCTGCCGCTGTCTTACTGGCTGTTCTTCCGGGAGTGCCTGAACCTGTACTCTGCGCACGGTATTCCCGTCAATATATGTTTTGTAAGAAGCTTGTCTTCTCTGCTGTTGTCGTCTATCCATCTGCTTCCCTCCAGCAGCCTACAGTCTCCGCTCAAACACTCTGAGTTTTGCACTTTTCGACCTTTTATTTTCTTCCAGTTCCCCTTCGCTTGGCAGAATGGGTTTTCTGGTAATTACAATTCCTTTTGATTTTCTCCCACATACACACACGGGGAAATTCTTCGGACAGATGCAGGGGCTTTCCTGCTGTCTGAAAATATTTTTCACAACACGGTCTTCCAGTGAGTGAAAGGTGATCACACAGATCCGTCCTCCATCATTCAGAAGATCTATCATCTCTGCCAGAGAATCTTCCAATACTTCCAATTCTCTGTTCAGTTCAATACGAATAGCCTGAAAG
Source organism: uncultured bacterium (assembly GCA_905214955.1). Classification (GTDB taxonomy): domain Bacteria; phylum Bacillota; class Clostridia; order Lachnospirales; family Lachnospiraceae; genus Limivivens. The sequence goes on along the minus strand of CAJMON010000001.1, from coordinate 21,324 downwards.
GTTCTTTTGGCCGGGTGCCCTCCTGTCACTCTCGCCTTCATCGGTATCGCCGCTTTTATAACATCAATTAACTCCCCAGTTGTTTCGATGATTTTATTCTGCCTTGCGGTCACGATATGGCGTGCAATGTTTCTGGCAAACCGTTCCTCTCCGTAATCATGAATGACCCGGTAAAGTTCGTCTTCACTGTATTCGTTGACAATGTCTTTGGCTGTCATTGTCTGGCGCTGATCCATCCGCATATCCAGCGGTGCATCCTCCCGGTAAGTGAAGCCCCGGTCTGCCGTATCCAGCTGATAGGAGGATACGCCCAGATCCAAAATAATGCCGTCCACTGATGTAATGTTTCTATTGTCGAGTTCCTTTTTCATATCGCAGTAATTCGCGCGAATGATAATGGTTTTATCTTTAAACTCCCCTAAGCGCTCCCCGGCTGCCTCGATCGCCGCGGCATCCTGGTCAATTCCGATCAGCTTTCCTCTGTCAGACAGACGCCGGCATATCTCATATGAATGTCCGCCGCCGCCAAGAGTTCCATCGACGTAGATTCCATCCGGCCTGATCTTCAGGGCCTCAATGCTTTCATCCAGAAGCACGGATTTATGTTTAAATTCCATATTGTCCTCCCCTGACTATATGCTTAAGCCTAAATCCGACATCTGTTCCGCAATATCGTCCATGTTACCACAGGAACTGTTTTCGATCCATTTTTCTTTACTCCAGATCTCAACACGGTTCATCATGCCGGTAAGTACCACCTCTTTATCCAGACCTGCAAACTCTCTCAGCGTTTGTGGTAAGAGAATTCTCCCCTGCTTGTCCAGCTCGCATGGCGTCGCACCTGCCACAAAGAAGCGCGTAAATTGACGTGCGCTCTTGCTTGTAAGCGGTAAGCTCTGTAGTTTTTCTTCGAACTTCTGCCATTCATCCATAGGAAACACAAATAAGCATCCGTCAAGCCCCTTGGTAACTACAAATTCTTCACCTAATGCTTCCCTGAAACGGGAGGGGATGATCAGCCTGCCCTTTGGATCTACTGTATGGTTATACTCTCCCATGAACATCTGGCACACCTTCTTTCCGAAAGAAAGTAAAAGAAAAAAGCTGTTCTTCCTGCTTTCTCTGGCTGCGGTGTTATTCGAATCAAACACGAATGCGGAATGGGATGTGGGATTTTTCCTCCCTTTGAGCCCACTTTTCTCCACTTCTCACCACTTATGGAATAATAATAGCTCATTTTGTACTAAAGTGCAAGGATTATTTCAAAAGTTTTTCGGTACGAACTGTATCAGGACGCAAGGGGGAGTGGATGACAGGAAGAGTCAGCACTATGCCTCTCACCCTTGCTGGCTTTAACCTCCCGAATGCTTCTTTTTTATGGCGGCATGTGCCGCGGCGGGCGGAGTGGATGGCAGAAAGAGTCAGCACTATGCCTCTCACCCCTGCTGGCTTCGCCCATCAAAACAAACACTTCGACCGCCGTTCTAATCCACCAAAATCTCTTTCGTCATCCACTCCACCCGTATATTTTACCACACAAAAAAAGCAGCATCCCATCTCTGGTGATGCCGCCGTCGCCGTCTTCCGGCAATGCAGTTTCATGCTCCACAACTGTCTAAATACTCCTCAATCAACTGATCCAGTACTAGACTCTGCTCATATGCAGCTCCAAGCAGCCCGTTCTCTGCAAGTTCATCCAGCTTCTGCCGCTCTTTTTCAATGGTTTCCTTCAGTTCCTCGATGTGATTCATACGCTTACCTTATCCCTTTCGTATCTGTTCTCGCCCGTGTATCCTTCTCTTTAGCGGGATTTCTCACGGTATTTTCTGTTCATGATCCAGTAACTGATGCCGGCTGCTGCCACCATCGCAGCTGCAAGCACCTGGGACACCGGCCATGTGGTTCCCGGAATGAGAAGCTGATCAGTACGAATGCCCTCAATCCAGAACCTTCCCAGGCCGTATCCACCTAAATAAATCAAAAACACCTGACCATTGAATCGTTTTTTTCTGTAAACCAGGGCCATCACAAGCAGTACCCCAAGATTCCAGATTGATTCATAAAGAAATGTGGGATGAACCTGTATAAACTCTACACCATTGATGAGCGCAGTATGATCCAAAATCTCCTGCGTAAGATCCGATGCACGCACTGCCTTTACTGGCAGCTGCATGGCAAACAGGCTGTCTGTGTAGGTTCCAAAGACTTCCCGGTTAAAAAAATTCCCCCATCGTCCTACGATCTGTCCAAGAATGATGCCAATGCTGCCAATATCACCCAACAGTCCAAGAGAAATCTTTTTTCTTCTGGAATAGATCCACATCACCAGAACCGCGGTAATCACACCTCCGTAAATCGCCAGGCCTCCCTCCCGGATATTGAAAATATCCAGAAGATTGTCCTTGTACTGGTCCCATGAAAAAAACACATAATAAATCCTGGCTCCCAGCACGGAAAGCACGATTCCAAGAATGACTGTGTTGAAAAAAGAATCCTCATCCAGTCCGGCTTTTTTTGCCAGACTGGTACAGATCAGCATCGCCGCCATCATCCCGGCAGCAATGATGATCCCATAATAGGCAATGGAAAATCCAAAAACGTCTATGCTTTTTCCAACATGTTCCAGCACGATCCCCAGATGCGGGAATCGGATCTCTTCATACATCGCGTCTCCTTATACGTTGAAACGGAACAGGATCACATCTCCATCCTGTACCACATACTCCTTGCCTTCCATTCTTACCAGGCCTTTTTCCTTGGCTGCTGCATAAGTCTTGCAGTCTAAGAGTTCCTGATAATTGATGACTTCTGCCTTGATAAATCCTCTTTCAAAATCAGAATGGATCTTTCCGGCTGCCTGAGGAGCCTTGGTGCCTCTCTTGATGGTCCATGCCCTGGTCTCTGTCTCACCTGCTGTCAGGTAGCTGATCAGGCCAAGCAGCTGATAGCTGGCTTTTATCAGTTTGTCCAGTCCGGACTCTTTTAATCCAAGATCTTCAAGGAACATGGCTTTCTCATCATCATCCAGTTCGGAAATCTCTTCCTCGATCTGTGCGCTGACTACAAACACTTCACTGCCGGTTTTTGCTGCCTCTTCCCGTACCTCCTGTACGAATTTGTTGGAAGCTCCATCATCTGCCAGATCTTCTTCTTTGACATTGGCTGCAAAAATCACCGGTTTGGCAGTCAGCAGATTGTATTCTGCAATCCAGCCAAGCTCATCTTCATCTTCGGTTTCATAGGTGCTGGCCATATTGCCGTCTTCCAGATGTGCTTTTAAAGCCTTTAACAGCTCCAGCTCTTTTGCCAGTGCTTTGTCATTTCTGGCTCCTCTGGCTGTTTTTGCAATCCGGCGCTCCAGGATCTCAATGTCGGAAAAAATCAGCTCCAGGTTGATGGTCTCCATATCCCGTACCGGATCGACACTGCCATCTACATGAATGACATTGCTATCCTCAAAACATCTGACCACGTGAACAATGGCATCTACTTCACGGATGTTTGCCAGAAACTGGTTGCCCAGGCCTTCGCCCTTGGATGCTCCCTTTACCAGGCCTGCAATGTCCACAAATTCAATCACTGCCGGTGTCACCTTTGCAGAATGATACAGGTCTGCCAAAAGGCCAAGTCTGTGATCCGGAACTGCCACAACGCCTACATTGGGGTCAATGGTACAGAAAGGGTAGTTTGCAGACTCTGCGCCCGCCTTTGTCAAAGAATTAAACAAGGTACTTTTTCCTACATTTGGTAATCCTACGATACCTAACTTCATCTATTTGTCTTCCTTTCCAGGTTTTTTCTTTTGTGCTCTTCCCACAAGGACAGATTAGCACAGAAACTGACATAAAGCAAGATTTTCTCCTGACAACTCATCGACAGGATTCGCCTTCTGCCTGTTTTTTTGTCGAAAAAGGCTGCATTTTACTATGAAAGTCCCAAGCGGCAGCCATGAAAGAGCCATGCCTGCATGAGCGAATTTATGGATATCGGACAGGCTAGACAGTATGCGTAAGCAGGTTGATAGCCCAAATTACGAATACGGCGGCATCTGTGGAAGCGCCAAAGGCGCGCAACAGCTGACTTTCATGTATGGTGATGCCCATCAGGCGGCATGTCCTTTTCAGTCCTTGGATTCAATCATCAGAAGAATGCCACTGTCAAACGAAATCGTTCCTTCCTCTGCAGTGATTTCGTTGCTCACACCCAGAGCATCCAGTCCGCTCATTTCGTATTTTTTCAGCGGATAGGCAAATCCTTCCAGAGTCAGGCCGTGGACGCCTTCTCCCATGCCAAACAGAGAAATGTATTTTCCATACTGTTCTTCTTTTTTGAGGGAGATTCCTGTTTCCAGCAGCTGGATCCGGTTGTGCGGATCCAGGAGAATACACTTTACATGGTGGAAAAGGGGAATCCGAAGATCCCGGACTGCTCCCAAAACGTGGTCAATTCGAGTACCGGTGCAGCCAAGCACCGTGATCTCTTCACATCCCAGTTCTATGGCCAGATTCATGGCCTCATGGGTGTCTGTATCATCTTTGATGGGATTTAATCTCCAGATCTGAACATCTGGATTGTTTTCATATTCTCCAACCAGTACTTCCCCGGCTGAATCAAAATCCCCTACAATGTGAGTCGGGCAGATACCTGCCTCATTTAAAAACCGAAGCCCCTTATCCGCCGCAATGAGATACGTAAAGGAATGCTCCTGCAAAAAGCAGAGGGCAAAATCGAAATCGATATTGCCCCCGCTGATGATCAATGCCTTTTTCATTGTTTCTGCCTTTCAAATTCATCCATCATCTGTAAAAGTCTTCTGGTCTTTTCTCCTGGATCCCCTTTGAAGATTCCGGAACCGGCCACAATCACATTGGCGCCTGCTTCCAGAACCGTTGGCATGGTGCGTTCATTCATGCCGCCATCCACTTCAATATCGGTATCCAGCCCCCGCTCCTGGCACATCTTACGCAGTCTGCGGATTTTTTCCGTGCAATACGGAATGTACTTCTGGCCTCCAAATCCGGGATTTACCGTCATCAGAAGCACCATGTCCACATTGTCCAGCACATATTCCAGCACAGATAAGTCTGTGGATGGATTCAGTGCAACCCCTGCCTTTTTTCCAGTATTTTTGATCTGCCAGATGACGCGGTCCAGATGCTGTGCAGCCTCCGCATGAACCGTAATCAGATCCGCACCTTTTTCAGCAAACTCTTCAATATACCGTTCCGGCTTTTCTACCATTAAATGTACATCAAATAAAAGCTTTGTAGAACCCCTGAGAGATTCGATTACAGGCATTCCAAAGGAAATGCACGGCACAAATGCCCCATCCATCACGTCAATGTGAAGATAATGAGCCCCCACTTCCTCCACCGCATGGATTTCTTCCCCCAGCCTGGTAAAATCAGCTGCCAGCATAGACGGCGCTAATCGATACATTAATACTTCCTCCTGTCCTTTATTTCATGAAGCATATCCACATAACTTTCGTAGCGGACTCTGCTTATGCTTCCTTTCTCTACGGCCTCCTTTACTCCGCAGTCTGGTTCCCGGTCGTGTACACAGCCCTGGAACCTGCAATAAGGTTCAAACTCATAAAATTCTGGAAAAAGCTCCTGCAGTTCTTCCTTCTCCATTTCCGGCAGATTCAGGGAACTGAACCCCGGTGTGTCCAGAAGATAGGTGCCATTCCCCATATGAAACAGCTCAGAATGCCGGGTTGTATGTTTTCCCCGGTCAATTTTCCGGCTGATTTCACCTGTCTCCATATTTGCTTCGGGACAGAGCAGATTGATCAAAGAGGACTTACCCACACCGGAAGGTCCTGCCACCGTGGTGGTCTTTCCTTCCAGAAGTCCGGCAATCTTTTCAATCCCTTCGTGTTTCCCTGCACTTACAAACAAAATCTGACTTTTGCAGCCTTTGTAAATTTCTGCCAGTGTCTGGCAGTCCTCTTCGCTTCCCAGATCTTTTTTGTTAAAGCAGATGATCGTATCCACATTCTGCCAGCGCATCATCACCAGAAACCGATCCAAAAGATTCAGATTCGGTTTTGGACCACTGACTGCAAAAATAACCAGCGCCTGGTCTATATTCGCCACCGCCGGTCTTATCAAAGTGTTCTTTCTTGGCAGGATCTTTATCAGATTTCCTGTTTTTTCCTGTTCATCCAGGATGTCAATTTCTACATTGTCCCCCACCAGCGGCTTTACATGGTCTTTTCGGAAAATTCCTTTGGCCCTGCATTCATAGACGCCTCTTTCTACGATATGTACGTAGTAAAACCCTGCAATTCCCTTTATAATCTTTCCTGTCATGCCCTCTTATCCGTTCTGCTCTTTGAATGTAATGGATGGGTAAGTTACTTTGGCCACCTCTGCATAATCCTCATCTAAGATATAGAGTGTGACGGTTCCCTTTTCCCCGGATCCGCTGGTCATATTGATTTTAAAGGGAAATTGTACGACTGAGCCGTCTACCAGAGTTGTCTTTTTTCCATTTTGTTCCACCACAATCTTAACTGGCTCACCCTCTTTATAATCCTTCGGCGCGTCGATTGCCTGGCTGCATACATAGACTTTTCCATCATCCGCTCCGGATACGGTATTCGTATCCGGAGTGTTACTGATATCTTCAATAGTTTCTACAGTTTCTGTCAGAGGCGGATCCCCGCTTCCCACACTAATCACCAGGGTAATGGTATTTCCATCAATGCTCTGGCTGATGACCTGTCCATAAGGAACATCTGCACTGACTACTTCCTGGGTAACCACGGTATAGCCTTCTGACTGCAGAGCCTGTACTGCGGATGTAGCGTTCTGTCCGGAATAATCATCTGGATTTCCGGATGGTTCAGCACTTGTCTCCTTGCTTTCTGTCTCTGCCTGATTGCCGCCGTTCTGACTGTTCTGATTATTTTGATTATCACTGCTGGAACTGCTTCCATTATCTTTTTTGCAGACAAACAAGGTCACCTGAGAACCCGGGTTCACCGAGGTACCTCCCTGCGGGCTGGTATAAATGACGTAGCCGTCCGGCACCACTTCGTTGCTGTAATACTGGCTGGATATGGTAAGGCCTGCTGCCTGCAGTTCTGCAATAGCATCTGCCTCCGGAATCGCTGCCACATCCGGCACGGATACGGTTCCCTCGCCGCTGCTGATGTAATACGTCACGGAAGTTCCCTTTGCCACAGAACTTCCTGCTGCCGGAGTCTGGCCCATTACCTGACCTGCCGGATAGGTGTTGGATGCCCGATTTCCTCCGTTGGTTCCGGAAATACCTTTTTCCTGGAGGGCCGCTGCTGCTTCCTCAGCCGTCTTTCCCCGCAGGTCCGGAATGATGATCTGGCCTGCTGCCGCCGTCTCGCCGGTAAGCTTTCCAGTAGTTTCTTTGGTTTCTTTCTTTGTTTCGCTTTCAGAAGCTGTTTCTGTCACTGTAGTGGTCTCCTGCTTATTTCCAGAAAAAACCTTGCGGATAGAATTGATGTTTAGAAATCCGGCTGCATTTCCCACTAAGACGACCACAATGGCCAGAATCAGAACTCCGACCACCACACTTCCGATGGTGAGAAATTTGGAAAATCCGGAGTGGAAGTCTTCTTCCTCCTCATATTTTCCAAAAGTCTCCTGGTGTCCCTGCCTTGCATATCCCGGATCATTTCCGTACTTCTGACCCTGGCCTGGCTGGCTGGCATAAGCGCCCGTTTGCTGATAGGCACCTGACTGCTGGTAGCCTCCCGGCTGCTGATAGCTGCCAGTCTGCTGGTAGCCTCCCGGCTGTTGATAACTGCCAGTCTGCTGGTAGCCTCCTGGCTGCTGATACACACCCCCTGGCTGGTAGCCTGCCGTATAATTGCCGTATCCCGGATCTGCTGCCTGCTCTTCTGCCTGCAAGGCTTCTCCTCTTCCTTCCTGGATCTTTTCCAGGTCTTCTTTGGAGATCACCACTGTCCGGTCTGTGTTGCGGATTGGTGCAATCTGCACAAACCGCCCCTCCGGATTCACCAGAGATTCTTTCAAATCCCGGATCAGCTCTTCCATATTATTGTAGCGCCTGTCCGGACTTTTCTGGGTACACTTTAAAATAATCTGCTCCAGGCTGTAGGGCAGATCCGGAATGTACCTTCTTGGACTCTGGATCTCCTCCTGGAGATGCTTAATGGCAATGGCTACAGTGCTGTCTCCGTCAAAAGGAACATGTCCTGTCACCATCTCATACATGGTAATACCAAGAGAATAAATGTCACTCTTGTAATCGCTGTATCCACCTCTGGCCTGCTCCGGAGAGCTGTAATGCACGGACCCCATCACGCTGGAGCTGATGGTGTTGGAAGTCGCGGCCCTGGCAATGCCAAAGTCCGTCACTTTCACCTTTCCATCGGTGGAAATAATGATGTTCTGAGGTTTCACGTCTCTGTGGACAATCTGATGCTTATGTGCTGCATCCAGTCCCATGGACACCTGAATGGCAATGCTGGTGGCTTCCCGCACGGTCAGCCTGCCTTTTTTTTCAATATATTCTTTCAGGGTGATGCCCTCCACCAGTTCCATCACGATGAAGTTCACCCCGTTGTCTTCCCCTACATCATATACATTTACAATATTCGGATGCGCCAGTCCGCCTGCAGACTGGGCCTCTGTACGGAATTTTGAGATAAACGCCTTGTCCTCCCGAAACTCCGGCTTTAACACTTTCACTGCCACATTTCTGTTCAGCTTGTGGTCTCTGGCTTTATATACATCCGCCATGCCGCCGGAACCGATTCTGGAGAGAATCTCATACCGTTCCTGTAAAAATACGCCTTCTTTTAACATCTTTTCACCTCACCTGTCAATGGCCTGACCAAAACCACGGCAATGTTGTCCCGTCCGCCGTTTTCGTTGGCCGTCTCTATCAGTCTCAGTGCTGCTTCCTGCAGATTTTTGCAGCTTTTTACGATCCCTTCCATCGCATCATCTGTCACCATGTTGCTCAGTCCATCTGAACATAGCAAAATGGTGTCTTCTCCCTCAAGATCTTCATCAAAAAAGTCGATCCGAACCTCCGGGTAAACCCCGACGGCTCTGGTAATCACATTTTTGTCCGGATGGTTTCTCGCCTGCTCTTCTGTGAGCTCCCCCAGACGCACCATCTCTTCCACAAGGGAATGATCCTTTGTCACCTGCCGGATGTGTTCCCGGATCAGGTAAAGCCGGCTGTCTCCCACATTGGCCACATACAGACATCCCTCACTGACGGTGGCTGCCACCAGTGTGGTTCCCATGCCTCTAAGCGCCGGATCTGTCCCAGCCTTTGCCAGCACTTCTGCATTGGCTTTCTCTATGCCTTTTGTCAAAATCCGAATGGGATTCTTTTCTCTTTTTTCTTTTCGAATACTTTTTGTCAGGGCTTCTACCGCATACCGCGAAGCCAGATCCCCGGCTGCATGGCCGCCCATGCCGTCTGCCACCACAAAAAGGTTTGGAAGATTCCCCACAGGTTCTTCACTGACATAAGCATAATCCTGATTAGAAGATCTCCGCCGTCCAACATCTGTCAGACAATATGCGTTCATATCTTTTCCTCGCTTTCTTATCTGCGTTCTCCCTCACCTCCTGATTCCGGTGTATCCTCGGTATTCTCATCCTGCTCCATGTAGCTGCGCCGCAGCTGACCGCAGGCTCCATTGATATCCCGGCCCATTTCTCTTCTTATAGTAACATTAATTCCATATTTTTCAAGTTTATTTTTAAATTCCATAATGGTTTTCTGGTCAGACTGCACATAATCCCGTTCTTTGATGGGATTCACCGGAATCAGGTTGATATGGCAGTTCAGCCCTTTTACCAGGTCAGCCAGCCCTTTGGCGTCCTCTCTGGTGTCATTGACACCGCCCACCAGACTGTACTCAAAGGTCAGGCGCCTTCCGGTTTTGCTGTAATAATACCGACAGGCATCCAGCACCTCCGAAAGCTCATAGCGGTTGGCAATGGGCATCAGCTCTTTCCTTTTTTCCTGGCTGGAGGCATGAAGGGAAAGCGCTAACGTAATCTGAAGGTCTTCCTCTGCCAGCTCCCGGATTCTCGGCACCAGCCCGCAGGTGGAAAGGGTGATGTTTCTCTGGCTGATATTCAGCCCGTGTTCATCACTTAACATCCGGATAAATTTTTTCACATTTTCAAAATTATCCAGAGGCTCTCCTGTTCCCATAAGTACCAGATTGGAAACCCGCTCCCCGGAAAGCTTCTGAATCCGGTAGACCTGGTCCAGCAATTCTCCTGTAGTCAGGTCCCGGATCCGGCCGCCGATGGTAGAAGCGCAGAACCGGCATCCCATCCGGCATCCCACCTGAGTAGAAATGCATACGGAGTTTCCATGATGGTATTTCATCAACACACTCTCAATCACCTGCCCGTCCGTCAGGCGGAAAAGGTATTTCTGAGTGCCGTCTAACTTGGAAGTAAGCACCTCCACCGGTTCTAAGCAAGTGTAAATGCAGGTCTGTTTTAACTTTTCCCGAAGGACACCGGAAAGATTGGTCATTTCATCAAAACCTTCTGCCAGTTTTTCATGCATCCACTGGTAGATCTGTTTTGCACGGAATGCCTTTTCTCCAGTTTCTTTAATAAACTCCTGAAGCTCCTCATAATTCAGAGACTTAATATCTGTCTTTTCCATTATCCGATCCTCTTCAGTCTTGCCAGGAAAAATCCATCGGTCTTATGCACACCCGGCAGCAGCTGGAGATATCCGGCCTGTGTGGTCTTGCTTCGCAGCTCTTCACAGATGTAGGGGTCAATGCTTTCCAGTTTAAACGGATAATTTTCCAGAAACCATTTCAGGTTGTACTGGTTCTCTTCCGCTCCAATGGTACAGGTGCTGTAGATCAGCGTGCCTCCCACTTTTACATACTGGTACACGGTATCCAGAATCTTCCGCTGCAGCTTCACAATCTCTGCCTGCTTTGCCGGCGTCATTTTGTAGCGGATATCCGGTTTTCTTCCGATGACGCCAAGACCGGAACAGGGAAGATCTGCCAGAAGCACATCTGCCTTTTCCACAGATGCCGGGTAAAAGACCGTGGCATCCGCCTGAATGGCATTCATATTAATTAAACCGCTGCGCTCAATGTTTTCCTTCATCAGTTTTACTTTGTATTCTGTCAGATCCCTGGCTTCCACAAAGCCGCTTCCTTTCAGCTTATCTGCCAGATGCAGGGATTTCCCGCCTGGCGCTGCGCAGACATCCATGCAGTAGTCTGACCAGCCTGGTGCTGCCGCCTCTGCCACCAGCATGGAACTGACATCCTGCACCTGAATCCAGCCTTTTTTGAAGGCTTCCACTGCTTTTAAATAATTATAATTTTCAATTTCCAGGGCATAATCCAGGTAAGGTGCCTGATTGACCGTGATTCTCTGCTCTTTTAAGCTGTCCACAATGGTCTCTTTGTCTGCCCGGTTTAAATTGCACCGCACATAGGTTTTCGGTTCCTGATGAAAGGCCTGGCAAATTTTTTCTACAGTCTCCACCCCATAAGAAGCTGCCCAGCTCTTCAAAATCCACTCCGGCATGGAATAGGTAACGGAAAGATAGGGAATGGGCATGGTTTTCGGGTCTGGATACTCGACTTTATCCAGATTTCTGGCAATGCTGCGTAAGACCCCGTTGACAAAGCCTTTTAGATTGTAAAAGCCTTTCCGCTGTGCCAGTTTCACACTTTCGTTGCACACTGCGCTGTCCGGCACGTTGTCCATGTATTTCAGCTGGTACACCGACATCCGAAGGATGTTTCGGATAGCCGGTTTCATATCTGCAGTTTTTACTGCTGCAAACTGATCAATAATATAGTCCAGCTGAATTAGATTTTCCAGGGTTCCTTCCGAAACTCTGGAAATAAATGCTCGATCCCGTTTGTCCAGAAACTGATATTTTTCCAGAACATTCCGTAAAACGATGTGGCTGTACTCTTCTTCCTCCATCACTTCCATCAGAATACCCAGAATAATTTCTCTTAAGTTGATTACCTCAGTCATCGCGCCGTCTTCCTCCTGCAAGAATGATCAGCCGCAGCAGCTGCAGAATAGAAGATGCCAGTGCTGCCACATAGGTCAGCGCTGCCGCTGTAAGCACTTTTTTCACGCCGCTGCTTTCTTCCTGCGTTACCATGCCCGTGCTGTTTAACACGGAAACTGCCCGTCTGGAAGCGTTGATCTCCACCGGAAGAGTCACCAGCTGAAATAAAACTGCCAGACTGAATAAAACAATCCCTGCTGTCAATAGCGGACGCAGAGAAAAGATCAGTCCTGCAAAAAACACCGGCCAGGCAAGCTGGGAACCGAAATTCGCAGCCGGTACAAGGGTGCTTCGAAGAACCAGGGGGCCATACCCCTGCTGATGCTGAATGGCATGACCGCACTCATGGGCAGCCACTCCCACAGCCGCTACGGAATCTGAACCGTAAGTACTGTCGGAAAGCTTCAGCACTTTGGATCTAGGATCATAATAATCTGTCAGATTTCCAGATACTCTCTGGATGGACACATCATAGATGCCGGCAGATGCCAGCACTCTCTGTGCCGCTTCAGCTCCGGTAAGACCGCTTCGGCTTCGGATTTTGGAATACTTTGCAAAGGTGCTTTTTACTTTTCCCTGAGCTAACAGAGAAAGCACCAGTCCTGCCAGAACCAGCAGATACGTCCAGTCAAAATACAAACCTCTTCCGCCGTAGCCATACCCATAGAAATTGTTTGCATAGGTCAACAACATAAATCAATTCCCTCCTCAATGGAATATCCGCGAAGAAATGCTGCTGTATCCATACGCTTTTTGCCTTCCAGCTGGAGCTCTGTAATTTTCAGGGCGTCCTTTCCAGTCTGAATGATGAGCTGTCCATCAGAAGTTTTCAGAACCGTTCCCGGTTTCTTGTCTTCTCCCTTGCAGACTTCGGCTCTCCACACCTTCAGCGTTTTTCCATGTACATGGGTATAGGCGCTGGGCCAGGGGTTTAAGCCCCTTACCAGACGCTCGATAACTTCGGCATCTTCTTCCCACCGGATTTCTCCCATGTCTTTTGTCAGCATCTTCGCATATGCAGTGGTGGTCTCTCCCTGTTTCTGTGGAACAATCTCTCCTCTTTCCAGTCCTTCCAGTGTCTGAAGCAGCAATGTGGCGCCTGCCGCAGACAATTTATCAAATAAGCTGCCACCGGTTTCCTCTTTTTCCAGGGGAACCACGGTCTTTAACAGCATATCCCCGGTATCCAGTCCTGCATCCATCTGCATGGTGGTAACGCCGGATTCTGTTTCTCCATCAATCACTGCCCACTGAATGGGGGCTGCGCCACGGTACTTGGGAAGTAAGGATGCGTGGACATTGATGCAGCCATATTTCTTCATTTCCAGAATCTCTTTGGGAATGATCTGGCCAAATGCCACCACAACCATGACATCCGCAGGAATCTTTCTTAAAGTCTCGATAAACTCCGGATCACGCACCCGTTTTGGCTGGTATACTGGAATGTTTTCCCGTACAGCCACTTCTTTTACCGGTGTCAACTGCATGGCTTTTCCCCTGCCCTTGGGTTTGTCCGGCTGGGTCACCACGGCTGCTACCTGATGTTCTTTGGAAGCAATCAGGGCTTCCAGCGTACCTGTTGAGAAATCCGGTGTTCCCATAAAGATCACGTTCATTCTTCGATTTCCTCCTCATCCTCATCAAAGAGCTGGGAAGCATCCACCAGTTCGCCCTCCACATGGCTGACAAACATGATGCCGTCCAAGTGTTCGCATTCATGGCAGATGGCTCTTGCCAAAAGTTCAGTACCTTCCAGAATGTATTCTTCCATATTTTCATTCAGTGCTTTGACTTTTACGTAGTTGGGTCTGGTCACCTGTCCGTACTGACCGGGAAGGCTTAAACATCCCTCATTTCCGGTCTGGGAGCCGGAAGTCTCAATGATTTCCGGGTTGATCAGCACATGCTGCGTGCCATCTGTGTCAATGACGCAGATTCGTTTTAAAATACCAACCTGGGGAGCTGCCAGTCCAACACCCTGTCCATCGTACATGGTGTCAAACATATCCTCAATCAGTGTGTGCAGTCTCGGTGTCATTTTATCCACCGGTCTGCATTTTTTTGTAAGAACCTCATCTCCCATAATTCGAATTTCTCTTAAAGCCATTGTTTTATCTCCTTTTTCTATATTCAAAGTCTTTCAAACTGAATATTCAGTGTTTTAAAGCCTTCGTTGATTTCAATGTATTCTTCTGTTTTATTTTTCAATGCTGTCAGCACTTCCTCCTTGGGATGCTTGACATACACCACCTTCCGGTAAATGTCATTGATTCTTGAAATGGTCTCATCTGCCGGTCCGATAATCCCTGCCTGGCAGCGCGTGCCTATTTTTTCCAGAAAACCTTTGATATATTCCATGGCCATGGCCAGATACTCTTCATCCGGCCCGCTTCCATGAACCGCCATCATACTTCCTGCCGGCGGATATCCGGAAATGCTCCGGTAAAGAATCTCCTGCTCATAAAAGCTTTCATAATCCTGGCGGACAGCCGCCTGGATGCTGTAATGCTCCGGGTCGTACGTCTGAATCACCACTCTTCCCGGAATGTCTCCTCTGCCCGCCCTGCCTGCTGCCTGGGTCAGAAGCTGGAACGTCCGCTCCGCGGCCCGGTAATCACTGGCATGTAAGGACATGTCTGCTGCCAGAATGCCCACCAGGGTCACTCCTGGGAAATCGTGTCCTTTCACAATCATCTGGGTGCCAATCAAGATGTCCGCTTCATGGTCTGCAAAGGCTGCCAGAATTTTTTCATGGCCGTCTTTTTCTCTTGTGGTATCCAGATCCATCCGCAGAATCCTGGCCTTTGGAAATGCTTTCTGAATCAGTTCTTCTGCCTGCTGGGTGCCGATGCCAAAGCTTCGAAGAAACGGCGACCCGCAGGAAGGACACCTGCCCGGAACGGCCTGCTGGTATCCGCAGTAATGGCAGATCAGCCGGCTGCCCTTATGAAGGGATAAGGACACATCGCAGTGGGGACATTTCAACACTTCCCCGCACTCCCGGCAGGAAAGAAATCCTGCATAGCCTCTCCGGTTTAAAAACAGCATCACCTGCTGTCCATTCTCCAAGGTTTCTTCTATGGCATCCCGCAGCTTCCGGCTTAAAATCGAGCGGTTCCCTTCTGTCAGCTCCTGGCGCAGATCTACGGTTTCTACCGTGGGAAGGGGACGTTTCTGCACCCGCTCTTTGATGGTAAATAAGGTATACAGCCCTTTTTTCGCTTCATAATAGGCTTCAATAGAAGGAGTGGCACTTCCCATGACCACATGGGCACCTTCCAAGCTTCCTCTCTGGATGGCCGCCTCCCTTGCCAGATACCGCGGCACCGTTTCACTTCGGTATGACGTCTCATGTTCCTCATCAATGATGATGATGCCAAGATTTGGAAAAGGAGCAAAAAGCGCAGACCTGGGGCCGATGATCACATCAATCAGGCCTTTTCTGGCCCGCTCATACTGATCATAACGCTCTCCTTTGGACATTCTGGAATTCAAAATGGAAATCCGTTCCCCAAACCTTCTGTAAAACCGGATCACTGTCTGGTAAGTCAGGGCAATTTCCGGAATCAGCACCACGGCCTGCTCTCCCTTGGAAATGGCGTGGGCAATGAGCTCCATATAAATCTCGGTCTTCCCGCAGCCGGTCACACCATGGATCAGATACGGCTTGGCTTCTGGACTTTCCCAGTTTCCCACAATGACATCCACCACCGCCTGCTGGGCCTGGTTTAACACTACTTTCTGTCCGGTCTTTCCTTTCACATGGACAGGATTGCGGTATACCGTAGTCGTCTCTTTTTTTATAAGGCCACGCTCTTCTAAGGCTTTTACCACCGGCGTGGTAATGTTTAGTTTTTCAGATACCAGCTCCCAGGACAGTTCTTCCTCTTCTAACAAAGCTTCCAAAAGCCTGGCCCTGGCCTTCTGATGCTTTTTCTGAAAAACTGCCAGGGCTTCTTTTCCTTCTTCCGGGGATACCTTTAATTTCAGTGTGACTCTGGCTTTTGCCCGTTCTTTCTGTTTTACCGGAATGACGGTTTTCAGCGCCTGAATCATTGTGGAACCATAATAATCCCGAATCCAGGCTGCCAAAGCCACCAGTCTGGACTCCACCCCGATGCCTTCTGTAGAAAGCTCCAGGATGTCTTTGATCTTTTCCGGCGCAATTTTGGGCCGGTTTCCCAGTTCCAGAATATACCCCCGGATAGTGCGTCCTCCCTTTCCAAAAGGGATCTGAACCACCATGCCGGGCTGGATCTTTTCTTCCAGCTCTTCTGGAACCCGGTACTGAAAGCTACGGTCCAAGCTTTCCTGGGTAATGTCAACAATCACATCTGCGTATAATGCCACAGATCCTCACTTTCTGATGCGGTCTTCTTCCAGAATCTCCTGGATCAGCTCCCGTTCATCCATGTGATATTTTACGCCTTTGATTTCCTGATAATCTTCATGGCCTTTTCCTGCCAGAACAATCACATCTCCCGGCTGGCCATGGTGAATGGCATAGGCAATGGCTTCTTTCCGATCCACGATTTTGATATAGGCACCGTTTGTCTCTTTCATGCCGTGTTCGATATCGTCCAGAATAGCTTCCGGCTCCTCAAATCTTGGATTATCGGAGGTAATAATGGTAAAATCTGCCAGCCGCCCGGACACATGGGCCATCTCAAACCGGCGGTCTTTGGAACGGTTGCCGCCGCACCCAAAAAGACATACCAGGCGTTTCGGATGATATTCCCGAAGGGTGGTAAGAAGGCTTTCCAGGCTCATGGCATTATGGGCATAATCAATCATCAGGGTAAAGTCGTCGGATACTTTCACCATTTCGATACGGCCTTTTACTTTTGCCTTTTTCAGCGCCTTCTGAATGTCTTCTTTGGAAACGCCAAAGTGACGGCAGATGGCAATGGCCGTCAGGGAATTGTACACGCTGAACTTACCGGGAATGTCAATCTCCACCGGAAGCTCCATAAGGCCCTTCGTTTCATAAGCCACACCCAGGTATCCAGGCCTGGACACCAGACGGACATCCTCTGCCCGAAGGTCAGCTTTTTCTGAAAATCCAAAGGTTTCCAGAGTACAGGTGTGTCCTTTTAACACCTGATCCAGATGGGGATCATCCGCGTTTACAATGCCGATGCGGCACTGTTTAAACAGCCTGCCTTTACACGCTGCATAATCTTCAAAATCTTTGTGTTCTGCAGGTCCGATGTGATCCACGCCAATGTTGGTAAAAATACCGATCTCGAAAGTAAATCCGGCTGTCCGGTAAAGCATCAGCCCCTGGGAGGAGACTTCCATCACCACACAGTCGCAGCCTGCATCTGCCATCTTCCGAAAATATTCCTGAATCAGCAGAGACTCCGGCGTAGTATTGTTTGCCGGAATGTGTTCTTCTCCGATAATGGCCTCAATAGTACCGATGAGTCCCACCTTGTGTCCGGCAGATTCCAAAATGGATTTCACCATATAAGTAGTCGTGGTCTTTCCCTTGGTACCGGTAATGCCGATGATCTTCATCTCTTCTGCGGGATATCCGTACCACGCGGCAGCAATCACTGCCATGGCGTATCGGCTGTCCGCAGTCTGAATCACTGTCACATCTTTTGGAACCTGCACCGGATCTTCTGTCACCAGCACTTTGGCTCCTTTTTGAACCACTTCTGCAGCATATTCATGTCCATCCTTCACTGCTCCCTTGATACAAAAAAACAGACATCCAGGGACCGCTTTCCTAGAATCATTGACAATGGCGGACACTTCTGTATCCAGGCTCCCCTGTACACAGGTATATTCCAGTCTTTCCAGTAAATTTTTCAAATTCATAAGACATGCCTCCTATGTTCTTACCCTTTAGAATAGCATAGATAAAGCGGCCTGTCAAAGACCGCTTTTCTAAGTTCATTCTTATGCATTTATTTCTTTTTTCCAAAATTTACTGCGGCCTTCGCTACCACACCGCTGAGTGCCAAAAGCGCAATCAGGTTTGGAATTACCATCAGGCCGTTAAACAGATCTGACAGGTTCCACACCAGATCTACTTTCATCAATGATCCCAGGAACACACAGACCACAACGATGAGAGAAAACGGCAGCACTGCCTTCTGGCCCCAGAGATATTTTACGTTCTGTCTTGCAAAGAAATACCAGCCAATGATGGTAGAAAATGCAAAAAACAGAAGACATACTGCTACGAACATGGGGCCAAAGCCTCCAAATCCTGTTCCAAATGCTGCCTGGGCAACGGGAGTTCCTGTAGCACCTGCAGCTCTCATCTCATCTAACACACCGGAGGAGAGAATCACCAGAGCAGTCACCGTCAGTACAATAAAGGTATCTACAAAGACACCAACCATGGCCACTTCTCCCTGCTCTTCCGGATCTTTCACATCTGCAATGGCATGTGCGTGAGGGGTGGAACCCATTCCTGCTTCATTGGAAAACAGTCCTCTGGCAACACCGTACCGCATGGCCATCCGCACGGTAATTCCGGCTGCGCCTCCTACAGCTGCCTGGGGATTGAATGCTCCGATAAAAATAGAAGCAATGGCGGAAGGCACATTTCCGATGTTGATAATCAGTACAATGAGGGCTCCCACCAGATACAGAGCTGCCATCACCGGCACAACTTTTTCTGTAAAGGAAGCAATTCTGGAAATTCCTCCCAGGAAAATGAAGGCTGCCAGAAGTGCTGCCAGAAGACCCATGATCCATCTGGGTACGCCAAATGCGGTGTAGAACGCATCACTGATGGAGTTGGACTGCACCATGTTTCCCATAAATCCCAGTGCTAAAATCACGGCAATGGCAAAAAAGACTGCCAGGAATTTTCCAAATCCGCCTTTGAATACATGTGTGATATAGTAAACAGGTCCGCCCACAACTTCCCCGTTTTCATCTCGTTTTTTTGATTTCTGTGCCAGTACGGCTTCTCCGTAAATGGTCGCCATCCCAAAGAAGGCTGCCAGCCACATCCAGAAAATGGCGCCCGGCCCTCCTGCCACCAGAGCAGTTGCACATCCTGCAATATTTCCAGTTCCCACCTGGGCCGCAATAGCTGTTGCAAGAGCCTGGAAAGAACTCATTCCATCTTTTCCCGCTTTCTTTCCTTTCAGGGAAAAACCGCCAAACACTCTGCCCCAAGCCGTCTTAAACCGTCTCACCTGGACAAAACGGGTACGGATACTGAAAAATACACCAGTACCAACCAGTAAAAAAAGCAGCAGATAGTTCCAGACCACGTCACTGATCTTCACAATGATCTCATTCATTGCATCCATTTTCTCATTCTCCTTTTTTACAGACCGCAGACCTGGGATTCTTCTGCACGATGTGTGCGTGAAAGCGTTCAGAATAGACATAAGAAAAGCCACACTCCACTTATATGGAATATGGCCCTGAATCCGAAACAGTTAAAAAGTTTCTTCTTTTTCTGACTCTGTCCTTTTGCCTGAGAGATTCTGCACAGATTCTGTGCATTGCACCTTCGGCACCCATCACTGAGATTCTCCAGAGACCACTCCGTTTTTAGTCCTCACCCTGCTGGGCGCCTGAGAGTGTTACTCCTTCGGCTGCACACTGTGCATTTCCTAAAAACTTCTTCGTCTGTATGTTATTTTACAGTTTGTTCACTGCCTGTTCATCATAACACCGCTGTACCTGCTGTGTCAATACGTAATTTTTCATGGACTTTTTTCCGAACACACCAGTAGCAGATCACCTGCATCACAATGGTGGCAATCCAGGACGCCGGATAGGACACAAACAGCACTGCCAAAGACCTATGGGATGGAAAAATTCCAAAAATCCATAGAACCCGCACGCCTACGGTTCCGATAATGGAAAGAATCATGGGCACCAGAGAACTGCCCATGCCACGCAGGGCCCCGGGAAACAGATCCATCAGGCCGCACAGAAAATAAGTCAGTGTGGTGTAAGACAGTATCTCCATGCCACATCGGATGACTTCACTGTCATTCGTATAAATCCGCAGGATTTCCGGTCCGAAAAACCAGGCACAGCCTCCCAAAACCAAGGACACTGACACCGTCAAAATGCCGCAGTCTACAAGCACCCGGTCCATCCGCTTCGTCTTTTTCACGCCGTAGTTCTGGCTGGTAAAGCTCATGCATGCCTGGGTAATGGAATTTACGGACACGTACAGAAATCCCAGGAGATTGTTTGCCGCGGTATAGCCTGCCATAGCTGTAGAACCAAAGGAATTGACAGAAGACTGAAGCAGCACGTTGGAAAAATTGATCACCGTGCTCTGGATGCCTGCCGGAATTCCCACCAGAAAAATCTGCTTTAAGTAAACACCTTTGATCCGCAGTTTCGAAAAGCACAGGCGGTAACACCCTTCCGAGCGCACCAGACAGCCTAATACCAGTACACAGGAAATCATCTGGGAAATCACTGTGGCAATGCCCACGCCTGCCACATCCATGTGAAAAACAATTACCAGAATCATATTCAGCACGGCATTGACCACGCCGGATAAAATCAGGAAAAACAAGGGCCGCTTGGTATCTCCTACTGCCCGCAGGATCGCCGCTCCATAATTGTACAGCATAAAAAACGGCATACCCATAAAGTAAATGCGCATATAGAGGGCGGACTGTCTGATCACATCCTCCGGTGTCCCCATCCACTCCAGGGCAAGACCCGAAAAGACCAGGCCTGCCGCTGCCATGACAATGCCGCTGATGAGTGCGAGAGTGATGGAGGTATGGACCGTCTCCGCCATCTCTTTTTCTTTTCCGGCAGCATAAAATCTGGCGGCCAGTACATTGGTCCCCAGAGAAATGCCGATAAACAAATTGGTAAATACATTGATCAGTGCGGTGGTCGAGCCTACTGCCGCCAGGGCCTGGCTCCCACTGAACCTTCCCACCACCACAATGTCCACCGCATTAAACATCAGCTGCAAAATGCCGGACAGCATCAGCGGCAGGGAGAAGGAAATCAGCTTGTCCATAATGCTCCCGCTGCACATGTCAATTTCATACTTGCTCTTTTTCACTTTTTCACGCTCCATGTTGTAGTCTTTTGCCCCTGCCAAAACCACTCCTGTGCAGGCACATCGTGGTTTCAGGCTTTTGACTCTGGTAAACACCTGCGAATTGCTCCGCTGCATTGCAGCTCCCGCAATTCTGCAAACAGGAGAAATCCGCTGATTTACTTTGTAAATCGCTTCTTTCTCCTGTTTGGCGGGTCATAAAGCCATAAAACCACTCCTGTGCAAGCACATCGTGGTTTCAGGCTTTTGAC